>CAILCX010000049.1 GCA_903832775.1 uncultured Methylobacter sp.
GGAAAATAACAGGCAGAATTAGCTGTTTTTGAAAATTCCAAAAAATCGCGCCAGAAAAATTAAAATTTTTTTCTGACGCGAGGATACGGCTCGTCAGAATGTTCTATTCTCGGACAGCCTCCTAGCAATTCATTTGCCTTATCCTCAGCGTGGTGCGGTTTTCCAATTGGCAGGACAAATGCTTCAGCGTGATGACTGCATTCCCTTGGATCGTTTAGGCGGTTTGCGCTTGTTGCTGCAGGATCATCTGGGTGGACAGGGTTATAGGTTACAAGCCGAGCTTATTACTGCGAACGAGGTGGATGCTGGATTGCCTCGCTTGCGATTTAGTGACCACTTACCTGCGCTCGACTCAGGGCGGTGTGATACCACATTATTGGTTTGGCAAGAACGTATTGCCTCTCTACTCAATAGTAGTCGCAGTCTGGATGCCCATGTTCAATTGGATGTTAGCTCGGCTCAGGGTGAGTGTCTTGCCCGATTACGAATAGCGCGATTTGACTGTTTTATTGAGCCCAATTATCCAGCCTACCAAATAAGCTTATCGGCTGACAATCTCACTCGACTGGGTAGTGATTGGCAGCAGCGGGTACGTTTGGAAATGATTCCACTCTGGTCGCCAAGCAGTCCACCTCAAGGCCTAGAAGTCAATTCTGAGCGTGATGCTTGCTGGACTGTGCCGAATAATTTACAGTCCGGACCCTGGTGGATTATAGGTCGAGACGGAGATTGGGCGCGATTTAGGCCTTTGTTGTGGGTGGTGAGTAATCGGGATACTATGGTTGCTGAACAGCTTAACGATTCAATGCTGGCATCAGCTATTTGTGAACCTTGCAGTGAACAACGCGCTATTTTGCTCGCTGAGGTGTTGCAAGCACTTGGGCAAAATTCCGATCACCATGATTGGTCCAAATTATTTGAGCTAATTCGGCTATCGCAGGAATTTCCAGCCAGTTCATTAGATGTTTTAACGCGGTTGGTGACCTTCCCACAAACCTTGGCTTTGACTTTGCTCAAGGCTGATGAAAATCTGTTTACTTGTGTGTGGGATTTCGCCGAACAAATGCCTTTTTCCTGGAGCTTGCTGTCGGTGCATTGCTGGCTAGAAGCGGCAACATTACATTTTCAAAGTCTTCAGGCTGCGCTAGGTGAATTTGATGTTAATGGCGAAATCGTATTTGGCATTTTTCAGCAATTCCGTGAGCGCACAACTTCACGAAGGGATTATTGGGCAGTGCTTTGCGATTGGCTTCAGGAACGTATTTTTAGAGACCGGCCTTTACAGGATAATTCATTACAGGTTGCTCGCCTGTTACCTGATTTTATTGATGAACAGATTGGTCAATCGGAGCAAGAATTGCAAGGACGCCACAATGCGGATGAACATTGGCCGCAAAGTGATGAAATAATGCAACGTATCGAACATAATTTTGTCGATTTAAAGTATCAATATCAACGTCTTTCAACTTCTAATCGAACAGGACGTTGTTTAAGGTCAGTCCGTTGCGCACCTTTTGTTACTGCCCGATTGAGCATTAACGGGATAGTGTCTTCTAATCGTATTGTTTCTGAATTCGAACAAACTGAATGGGTTGATTTACGTCAACTTCAGCAACTTGAGCATAAGCGTCACTGCCAAATTATTAGTGATAATTTGATTTATGAGCTCCGGCTGCTTCGCTCCTTCGATGCTGAGTGGTTTGATAGAGTATACACTCTCGCTTTGACACTTGAATTATCCCGTTTGTCTTTGGAATCCACATAATGACCGCTAATTTTTTTTATACCGGCCTAACTGAGCAACTTAATCTCCGGGCTTCTCGTGCTGCCTTAGGTTTACTTAGTTTTAGAAATGATACTTTGAGAGAGCATTTGCGTGAATGCTTTGGGCAAGATGCGGGGTTACCCGGTTCATTTCTTGCAGATCCAGTGTTTGAAACGACGTTCGGCTGGGAGCAGGCAGATGGCGGTTTGAATGGACTGAAAGGGAAATTATTGCATGCTGATTTAATCTCAGCATTAAATAAGCCACAGAAAAAGGGCTTGGTTGAAGATTATACCTTTTCAGCAACGCAACGACCTTATCGCCACCAGTTAGAAGCTTGGCGAACCCTAATTGAAGCCGAACCCAAACGTTCGGTACTCGTAAGTAGTGGTACCGGATCAGGTAAAACAGAGTGTTTTTTAATTCCGATTTTGCATGATTTAGCCGCAGAACTGGAACAACACCAAGGCACACCTTTGACCGGTGTGCGAGCGCTGTTTTTATATCCACTGAACGCGCTAATCAAGAGCCAGAAAGACCGTCTGGTTGCCTGGACAGAGCCTTTTAAAGGCAAGTTGCGATTTTGTCTTTATAACGGTGATACACCTGATCAGGGTAAAAGTGACTGGCAAAGTGAAGTAGCGGATCGTCGTACTTTACGTGCTGATCCACCCCCCATTTTGGTTACCAATGCCACCATGTTGGAATATATGCTGGTGCGTAATGAAGATCGAACTATCCTTGATCAATCCCAGGGACAGTTACGCTGGATTGTCATTGATGAAGCGCATTCGTATCAGGGCTCTCAAGCGGCTGAACTCACCTTGCTACTGCGTCGAGTATTACATGCTTTTGGCTCTCAGGCTGGGGAGGTGCATTTTGTAGCGACCTCTGCGACCTTAGGTGACAGCAGCGACGAATCTCGCCAACGGTTAGCGGTGTTCTTGGCAGACATTGCAGGTGTTTCAGTGGATCGTGTCACCGTTATTGAAGGCAAAAGAGAAACTCCGCAATTACTAGACTCTCTGCGTCTAGCCAATCAAGCTTGTCCTGATATTGCTACGCTACGGACTTTATCTCCGGAGTTGCGATTTATCGCCCTGGCGCAGGATCAAATACTTCGTAATTTACGGACACGATTGACTCAAAAACCAGACCAGTTGAGTCATATAAGCAGTATGCTTCATGATAGTGGAAGTGCCGAATTACGGCATGAGACACTTGAATTACTTGATCTATGCAGTCAGGCTAAGAATGATAAAGGTGAGCCGTTTTTACCTCTACGTGGACATTTTTTTCAACGCACATTAAATGGACTTTGGGCGTGTGCCAATTCTGGCTGTGAGGGACGTAAAAATAGTCGACTGGATGATAACCTCTGGCCGTTTGGTGCAGTATTTTTTGAACGTCACAAACACTGTCCCCACTGTACAACACCTGTTTTTGATGTAGTGCAATGCGGCGAGTGTGGCGCTGAATACCTGTCCGCAGTTGAAACTCCTCTTGAGAGTAAGGAATACCTGAAACAACATATATATAACCAAGACGAGGATGAGTTTCAGCAGGAAATAGAATCGTTAGAAGCCGAGGAAGAAGGGGGGGCTGAAGAATCACCCAGTGCCAGTAATGGTCATAGCCGTTTACTCACAGAGAAACAGTTGGGAACAGTTACAAACATAGGTTTATCTGCTAATGGGCAACTTGATTGGTCGGGTAAACAAGGTATTCTGGCGCATATGCGTATTCCTGAAGACGATGCCTTATCTTGTGCTGTCTGTCATGCAAAAGACAGGTCTGGCAATTCGCTGTTTCGGCCTATTCGCCTTGGTGCACCGTTCTTTTTAGGCACAGCAATTCCGACATTATTGGAACCTTTACCTTCAATGACTACTGGACAAGAGGCTAAACCTTTAGAGGGGAAACGGCTGATTACTTTTACCGATAGTCGGCAGGGTACGGCCCGTTTTGCGACCAAATTACAACAAGAGAGCGAACGCAATTATGTGCGTAGTTTGCTGTATCACTCATTGGCTGCTGCCGTTTTACCTGTTGATAAGTTGTTGCTTGAAAAAACACAACAGGAAATTGCTGCTTTCGAACCTCTGGCGAGAAATAATCCGGTTATTCAAGGAGTGCTCGATCAAAAAATTCAGGAACTCGTAAAACTTAATTCTCCTCAACCAGCGCAATTAACGTGGGAGGAAGCAGAAAACAAACTTTTGAATTCATCTGACTTTACCCACTGGATGTTGCCTGCCTTCAAGGATCTGACTTATGGGCAGTTAGGCGATCGGCAGATCGTGAAATTGTGTTTGTTGCGTGAATTTTTCTTGCGTCCCAAACGACGGTTTTCTTTGGAAGGTTTAGGCTTGGTGCAATTATATTATCCTGCATTGGAACAAGCAGTTCTTCCAGCCATTATGAAGCAGCGTAGTGTTAGTACTGATGAATGGCAGAACCTCTTGCACGTAGCTATTGACTATATCCTCCGTACAGGTGGTCCAGCAGTTTCCGCGCCACGAGATATTTCTCGTTGGCTAGGCTTTCCAGTTCGCCCTATGTTTATGTTGCAAGCAGGCATTGCGAAGAAGTCACCCAAAACTCAAAGAAATTGGCCTTCTGTCTCTGCCCCTCAATCTCGCCGTAATCGCTTGGTAAGGCTTTTGGCGTTTACTTTCAAGCTTGATTTAGATGATCCTGAGCATTGCTCGCAACTTGATGAATTACTTGTCGCAGTATGGTTGGGAATTCGTCCGTTACTAACGCAGAATGAGGAAGGCTTTCAACTGGAATTGGAGAAGCAGGCCGCTTTACGAGAAGTAAGTGAAGCTTGGTTTTGCCCAGTTACTCGACGATTACTGCCCGTAACATTTCGCGGAGTCACCCCATATTTACCCGATTTTCCGGATAGTGATGATATGGCTATCTGCCAGAAAGTCACTATGCCCCGAGTATCCAATCCCTTTTGGGCGGGAAGTTCACCAGAAGAGTCCAATGCCTGGTTGGAAACCAATCAAGATATTATTAAATTACGGGATTTAGGTATTTGGTCTGATATCAGTGATCGTATCGCTTTGCATAGTCGTTATTTAAGGGCTATGGAGCATTCCGCACAGATTTCTGGCAGTGATTTAACGAAACGTGAAAATGATTTTAAGGCTGGTAAAATCAATCTGCTGAGTTGTTCAACGACCATGGAAATGGGGGTCGATATTGGCGGCTTAACGGCAGTCGCAATGAATAATGTCCCTCCTCATCCCGCCAATTTTTTGCAACGTGCTGGTCGTGCAGGTCGACGTGGAGAAACCGCTGCATTAAGCTTTACCTTATGTAAAGCCACGCCACACGGTGAAGCCGTATTTCACAACCCTCTTTGGCCGTTTGTGACCCGCTTGGCGATGCCGCAAGTGGCTTTACAAAGTGAGCCAATTGTACAGCGTCATGTAAATGCGCTGGCTTTAGCCGCTTTTTTGTCTGATCGTGTACCTGATCGAACACTTAAGGTGAATACCGGCTGGTTTTTTGAGTCAAACAGTGAGGGCGAATCCGCTCTTTGTAATATTTTTATAGACTGGTGTGAAAATCAGGCTGTGAGTATTGACTGGTTAACCCAAGGCCTGTTGTCTGTATCGAGGCGTAGCATCTTGGCAGGTCGCCCAGCGGAGTATTTATTAGAGCATTGTGTTACGGCTGTAGGCAATATCGCTGAGCGTTGGGGTAATGAACTTAACGCCTTACTGTCCCAACAAGAGCTAGTGAAAACCGCACTAGGGAATAGTAAACCCGAGCAAGCCCTTGAAATCCAGCTTAAGCGCTTAAGAGGTGAGTACCTGTTGGGTGTCCTGGCATCTCTGGGATTTTTACCTGGTTATGGGTTTCCAACTGATGTCGTACAACTGGTAACCACAACGATAGATGATTTAGAACGAAAAAAACGACTAGAGCCAAGTGTTCGCGAAGATAACAGAACCAAGCGAGCCGGTTTCCCCAGTCGTAACCTGGCGATAGCCATTAGAGATTATGCCCCTGGTACTGATACAGTCCTTGATGGACGGGTTTACCGCAGTGGCGGGGTAACACTTAATTGGCAGATTCCAGCAGAAATGGACGGTGCACCAGAGATACAGAATTTGCGTTGGGTCTGGCGTTGTAAAAGTTGTGGCAGTAATGGAACTCGCTTGACTATGCCCCTACACTGTCCCGACTGTAATGAAAAAAACGCGGAGCAATTAATCCGAAGGCGTTATATACAACCCGCTGGTTTTGCAGTAGATATTCGTTGTAATCCTCATAATGACATAACTATTCCGCAATATATTCCAGTACGAGACCCATTGATTTCCCTTGAAGGTGCGGATTGGATGTCACTACCCAATCCTGCCTATGGTCGCTTTCGAAGTACCACGCAAGGTCAACTGTTCCATCGCAGTGAGGGTTTGCATGAAAAAGGTTTCGGGTTGTGTCTTCGCTGTGGCATGGCCGATTCGATGACTTCGGATGGAGAATTACCTCCGAGTTTGTATAGTCATAAGCGTTTACGCGGTGGGTGCATGGATGATCGCGAAAAATCCTGTCCAGGAAATGACGAAGATTGGGCAATTCTGGAAAATATTTATTTAGGTGTGGCGACGCAAACGGAGGTTCTTGAGCTGCAAATACGTGATATCGATGGCAAACCCTTGGATAAATCGACAGCCTATACCTTAGCGATTGCCTTCCGCAGAGCACTGTGTCTTATATTAGGAATTGAAGATAGCGAAATTGGAGCGCATGCAGTATCCACCCGAATTGAGTTAGGTGAATCAGGCTACGCAGTGTTTTTATTTGATACCGCAACCGGTGGTGCTGGCTATGTTAGCCAGGCCATATCTCGTTTACCAGAGCTGCTTCGTAAGACAGTATCTGTTCTTGAATGCCCGAGAAGTTGTGATTCAGCTTGTCAGGGCTGTATTTTAACATATGACACCCAACATCATCTGGATTACTTAAATCGTCATGCTGCCATAAATTTATTATCTAAAGCTTATCTTGATGCCTTAGATATTCCAGTGCAGATCAAGGCATTTGGTTCTAATAGCCATTTAGAGATGGAGCCACTGATACTTGCCTTAAATAGAGAGTGGCAGCGGCATGAGATCAGTTTGGTGCGTATTTATTTAGGTGGGGATGTAGAACTTTGGGAGCCTTTAGCATGGCGTTTACGTGATGAATTAATCCGGTTGGGATCAACAAAAATCCAATTGCAATTAATCGCCTCGGCAAAATCACTTGATGAATTGAATATCAGTCAACGTTCTGAATTGGCTGCATTAACAGAGTTTGTAGGTGCTGAGTTGTACTGCTCTTCATCTACCACTGAGGCGGGAAATCCCGCTTTACCGTTGATTCTTGAAATGGGGTCAGAACAGTTTCATGCTTGTTGGGTTGCCAGTGAGGAATCAGCTTTGTCGCCGGTGCCTCGCTGGGGTGTGGGTGATTCAGGTATTCAGTATGTTTTGATGCGTAAAGACCAAGCTATTCCAGAAAAAACAAAGGACTGGAAAAGGATTGAACCTAGCACACTACGTGATACTCAAACAGGTTTACTTGAGCTAAAAATTGGGCAAGAGCTAAATGTTGCTTCACTTTTTTTTGGGGAGAAAGCGTGGACTTTCATTGCTCAACAAGTCCCAAAAGTGGCAGAGTTATTAAATGGCACCGTTATGCTTGCTGAGGTCCGATATTCAGATCGCTATCTGCGCTCACCTTTAGTTCTTTTATTGCTGCACAGTTTAATCAAAGGATTGTCAGAATTCTCTGGTGGTATGTCTGTAAATACAAGGCTATTGGTACAAACAAGTTCATTAGAGCGGGTTGGAAACGAGCAATCACGACGAGTCTATCATAATTGGCTTGATGGTGAGGATAGGCGGGACGTTGTTAATTCGTGGTTTGGTAACGAATTTGCCAATTTTCAATGGGATGACGAAAATGCTAACAGTGAGTTGCCTCATGAACGCAAACTTGAATTGATTTGGATCGATGGATCATATTGCAAAATTATACTTGATCAAGGTGTTGGCTATTGGAGGATTATGCATGGCATACGATCAGAGTTTCCTTTTGATGGTGAAGCGATGCAGCAGATCAGTTGGCTTAATAAAGCCAATATATTGGTTGAGGCCATTAGTAAAATACATCCAACTCACTGGTATTGTGGCTATGATTAAGAGGTATTTATTAAGCGCAACTTCAGTAGGGCGTTGAAGATATTTCCGCTTATCAGATATATAGCATTGGTAAAACCTAAGCCTTTGGGTCAACATTATTTCTATTTCCTTATTTGTTAGTGTAGTTGGATTAGGATTCTTATATTTTAATGCGAAAAAAATATTAGGATTTTGCTGTTGTAGAATGTCATTGTAAGTGGTAATATTGGCGGAGAGTGATGATACAAATAAATTTTTTAAAAAATAAAAAGAGCTTGAAAAACAATTAATTGCAAAATAGTATTCAGAATCCCTCACTCTCCGCCATATATAAGAATCCCTGTTAAATCAATGGTTTTTCAGGGATTTTTTTTGTCAATATGAACAGGTTAATCTGTCTGGGGCATACGGGCA
>CAILCX010000050.1 GCA_903832775.1 uncultured Methylobacter sp.
GCGGGATTTATCGCATCTTATTCCCAGCTCAAAAACCAAGATCGCCTATTTAAAAAATAATTACCTGCCTTCGTATACACAACATTTTATTGATGAACTCCTGATTGCAGCTGTCGAACTGGGCGGAAATTAATGTCGGCAATCTAAAAGTATTCAATGACTTTCTCTAGTAAGGAAACAATTATGGAAAAACCACAACCGGTTAGTTTCGGTACGGCATTTTATTTCTGGTTTAAACTTGGGTTTATTAGCTTTGGAGGACCTGCCGGACAAATCGCAATTATGCACCAGGAATTGGTCGAACAACGACGCTGGATTTCAGAAAAGCGTTTTTTACATGCGTTGAATTATTGCATGTTATTACCGGGACCAGAAGCACAGCAACTTGCCATTTATCTGGGTTGGCTAATGCATCGTACTTGGGGTGGCGTAGTCGCCGGACTGTTGTTTATTCTCCCGTCGCTGTTCCTGTTGATACTGTTGAGTTGGATTTACCTGAGTTTCGGGCAGGTTCAAGCAGTTGCCGGTGTACTTTACGGCATCAAACCCGCAGTCACTGCAATCGTATTGTTTGCAGCGTATCGTATCGGCTCGCGGGCTTTGAAGAATAGTTTGCTGTGGACTTTAGCCGCATTGGCATTTGTTGCGATCTTTGTATTGCATGCGCCGTTTCCGTTAATTGTATTGATCGCTGCAGTGCTGGGAGCAATAGGCGGACGGATCGTCCCAGGCAAATTTACTATTGGGGGAGGGCATGGTTCTGCCAAACAAAGTTATGGCCCTGCGTTGATTGATGACGATACGCCGATACCGGAACACGCCCTGTTTCGTTGGTCGCAGTTGTTTAAAATTATTCTGACAGGACTGATTTTGTGGGGTGGCGTAATAGGATTTTTATGCGGACATTACGGTTGGAACGGTGCTCTGACGCAAATGGGCTGGTTTTTTACCAAGGCGGCGTTACTGACTTTTGGTGGTGCTTATGCCGTATTGCCTTATGTGTATCAGGGAGCGGTAGAACATTATCACTGGCTAAGTGCAACGCAAATGATCGATGGTTTGGCTCTGGGCGAGACTACGCCCGGCCCACTGATCATGATCGTCACCTTCGTCGGATTTCTGGCTGGCTGGAACCAATTGCCGTTTGGTCCCGAAGCGGCGCTTTTGGCTGGTGTGGTTGCAGCCGTTGTTGTAACCTATTTTACTTTTTTGCCCAGTTTCCTGTTTATTCTGGCAGGCGGCCCGTTAATTGAATCGACTCACGGCAATTTAAGCTTTACCGCACCGTTGTCGGCGATTACCGCTGCTGTAGTCGGCGTGATTCTTAATCTTGCCGTATTTTTTGCTTATCATGTGTTTTGGCCACAAGGTTTTGATGGGCGTTTTGACGGTATTGCAGCGCTGATCGGCGCAGGTGCTTTGCTGGCATTGTTTCGTTACAAAGCCGGGGTTATCGTGGTTATTTCCGTCTCCGGTGCAGTTGGATTTGCGTGGGTTTTTATTAAAGTCTGGTTAGAGTTGCAGGGATTTATTTAATGAATTAGTGCAGTCAGGGAGTCTTGCTTTTCTCGGTAAGTTTAATGTTCAGTGTAGCTTCGATTTAGGCTACTTGCTACAGCTAATCCAATCAGTACATCACCAGCTAATGGATAATAATCCGTAAGTTTTGCCATTTAACACTCGCTTGCTGTTGTTTGGCCCCACCCACAAAACTTAGCGCATCAAACCATATATTAATCGCCTTATATGTTTTTGCACATTTTAGGTTGTGGGTCTTATATAACCATTTAGTTTTTCTTGCGGGAAAATATGAGACGATTAATACATGAAAGTTCCCTTCACACGCCAAGATAATTTTCCACTTCATTTACCCGGCTTTGATTTTTAGTTCCTGAAGAAAAATTACTTAGTTCACCAGCAACAAGAAGCTGGCGCAACTTTAAATATTTATCTTTAAACGACCGAAACTCTTTGGTTGTTTGTTTATCCGCTACGGATTTTCTCGAAATTGCTAGGTTAACTTTTTTATCAATAAGATTGATTTGACTATCGACGTATTGTAGGCAGCGAGCATTACAGCGTTCGGAAACTTCTGCGAGCACCATGAGCACAGGGATAATTGAAAATGATAGCAACCCATTATCCATTGGAATTTTTGCTACTTCAGCCGGATTGCAAAACACTTCATGTTGCAATAGCTTAAATACTGCATTACCCCACCATTGTTTTTCCAGGCACAAGTCGTTGCGTCTTTGATTAAGCGCATTTTGGTAGGACTGACTGACTACTTGTCGATCTTTTATGACAACTTGATAGTCATCGTGATCACCACTAATGATACAGTTTTCACCAAATCGCCTGCTCATTAATACGATATTTTGCAAACTGTCCGGATAGAGCGAATCAAAAGGTACCATGGAGCATACGGCAGGTTTTCGATCATCATGAATAGCGCAATGATGATTCTCACCCAAAGCCGGACATTTATTTAACGAATCATAATCCATAGCCTGGGTCATAATCAAAAAATCATATTCGCTGTTATTTTTTTGCGTGTCCGGCTTATATAGTTGCGCATTAGCCATATCAGTCAGCATCTGAATATCGACTGTCGAAACCGGATAGTGTATATCTACCGCGATAACTATGTCTCCTGCATTGTGACGCCTCACTCTGCGGAGAGCAAGACAGCCCACAAACAGATTTTCATGGTGAAAAAGTTCTGGCAAACTCATCAATGGAGCGCTGTTGCAACATTTTCCACAAACCGTGCAATTAAATGAAACCGTATTTATACCTTTATTGCCGGTAATTTGCTCGCCAACAGAATGATTATCGCTCATAAAACCTTGTATTTTTAATTCATTACCATGGATTAAAGTCCGCAAGCGGCTTTGAAATGGTTTCTCTTATGACAGTACGAAAACCAATATGTGCAATAGGCAAATTGGCTTCATGCGCTTCCCGTGCCGAGGGGCGGTAGCGCACACAAAAATCGCGACCACAAAGATGTGAGCCACCCTTGACTACCATAGGTTGATCAGGTTTGGCGCCAGTAGTTGCAGTAATTGCAACAGTTTGCGGGATAGGGGATCCATGTGATTCTGTGTAGATATCCTTGGTTTGCTCCCAGACATTACCGAGTAAATCGTAAATTTTAAATTCGTTGGAGATGTAACAGCCGACCGGGGCTAGCCCTTCATGACCATCTTCGCTGGTATTATTCGTAGGAAAAACTCCTTGCCAAAAATTGGCCAATGGCTTTCCTGTCGCATCTCTCGGTTCCTTTTCCAGATCAATACCATGTTGTCCGGCTTTGGCGGCATATTCCCACTCCGCTTCTGTTGGTAAATCGTGCCCCAGCCAATTGGCATAGGCCAATGCATCAGCTAGAGTAACCAGAGTAACCGGCTGATTATCGATCGAAGAATATTCATTTCCGTTGGGATGTCGCCAATTGGCCTCCTTAAGATAACTCCACCAGGCATAGGGTCGCTGGTTTAATTCTTCAGCGCTGGGTTTGCGAAACACCACTGCGCCGCCTTCGCGTTCTGCTTCGGTTACATAGCCGGTGGCTTTAACAAAGTCGTTAAATTGTGCAACTGTAACTTCGGTTTGATCTATCCAGAAATCATTAACCTTCGTTTGGATTTCCTGGCGTTCTTCTTCATAGCCCAGAGTAGTGCCCAAGATAAATTCACCTCCGTTCAAATGTACCATTCCAGCTTGAGGATTACTGCCCCAAAGTTTGGGCAGGCCGGAATATTTGGCGCAAAGTTCAGGCGATCCCAGCGAAGCTAAAGCAGGAGATTGGGTAACCGAGACGAAATAAATCGCAATGAATGCCACAAAGGCAAGGGCAATGCCGGCTAAGCCGACATTGCCCCAGGATTTTTTTAGTCCTGTTGCCATAAATAAACCCTAGTAATAACCAACAGGTCGTTTGGGTTCTACACCACCCGTGTTGTGCAAGTAGTCTTTCCACAACAGGTAAAGATCACTGACAATGGTTGGGTTACTTGCTGATAGGTCATTAATTTCGGTGCGGTCAGTCACAATGTTATAGAGCTGCCAGTGTCCATCGGCGGGGCCATAAGGAGGCTCAACCCATAATGCTTTCCAGGGACCGCTACGCAGATAGGCTCGACCATATTGCTCCTCACCAACCGGTTCGGTGTGCAAGGGGCCGGTGCTTGTGCCTTCGAGTTCGCTAAGCAATGAAAGCCCGGTAATAGGATAGACATTTCGACCGTTGTAGACCACTAAAGGTAGGCCATTGACGCCTGTAGTACCTGCGCCATTGACATCGGTAATCGTTGCAGGCGTTGAAGGTTGAGCTATGCCTGCCAGTTCCAGCAAGGTTGGTGCCGAATCCCTGACATGGGCAAAGTCGCGCAAGGTTGGATATTGCACGGTTTGCCCAGGCAAATGCACGATGGTAGGAACCGAAGTGCCGCCTTCGGTGGTAAAACCTTTGGTTAATCTGAAGGGAGTGGCGCTAACTTCAGCCCAGCGCAGGCCGTATTGCACATTTGTTTTTTGGCCAGCAGGGAACGAAAACTGGTCTTTGCCAAGATTGCCAAAATTGTTGAAATTAGTGGTGTCTTGAGCTGTAGAAATTGGCCAGCCTTCAGCACCGTTATCGGAATGAAAGACAATAAAAGTATTGTTATATTGACCAATGTCCTTTAAATGCTGGATTAAGCGGCCGATGTTGTAATCCAAATTTGACACCTGACCGGCATAGATTTCAAAGTATCTGGCTTGAGTCTTTTTCTGGGCTGCTGTCAGACTGGCCCAGTTGGGATCGACCACGCCTGCATGATAATCGATATTTGCAGTATTTCCTGTTTGAACGGTATCGGCGTTAATATAGCTTGCGCTAAGCGTACCATTGTTAGTGCTGGCTGGCGACGCAGTCAGCGCATTAGGCAAGGGTTGACTGGCAACAGTGTAGTCGTTGGGCACCAGACCTAGCTGTTTTTGCCGCAACAAGCGCCGGTTGCGAACTACATCATAACCTGCGTCATAAAATCCTGCATACTGGCTCAACCAGGGTTCAGGAACCTGTAGCGGCCAATGTGGCGAGGTATAAGTGGCATAAGCGGCGAAGGGCTTGCCGTCTGCGATATTCTCGTCAATATTGGCGATCAGCGTATCCGTGTAGCCATTGGTATCATACCAGGGCTGTCCCTTGGCATCTAATACTGGAGGTGCTACGTACGCGCCATTCTGGGTATAGGCATGGCTGGCTATAGTTTCATGACCGAAATGGTTGCCGGTTGCTCCGCCCAGCAGGGTAAAGGAACGCTCGAATCCCCATTGGTCCGGGGTTTTGTTTTGAGTGGAGTTTAGGGTAGAACCCAAATGCCACTTTCCGGCAATATAGGTATGATAGCCGCCATCTCTTAACAGTTCTGCAATGCTCAGGGATTTATTGTTCAAATAACCCTCATAACCTGGCAAACCTGCGCGTTCATCATTGGGTGCGCCCATCGTGCCTTCGCCTACCAAGTGATGATCGGTACCGGAATAGAGCATTGAACGGGTGACGGCGCAAACCGTGGAGGTATGGTAATTGCTCAGGATACGACCGGTTTTTACTAAACTATCGATGTTCGGTGTACGAATTTCACCACCGAAGGCGCTAAGATCGGAATAGCCGAGATCGTCGGCGACAATATACAAAATATTGGGCTTAGAGCCGGCAAGTGGTGCAGCGTTTGCGGTAATAGGTGATAGAGCTATCGCAGAAAGTGCCAGGCCGACCGAAATCAGCGTCTTTTGAAAAGGCGGCTGCAGCTTTGAGTTTATATGGGACATGATTGAATACCTTTAAAGTTTTGTAAATAACGGCCTTGGTTAAACCGCATGAATGAAACTGGTTAGCTTCAGGCTCAAGCAAGCTGCCTGTTGCGACGAACAACAGAACCGATACCAGCAAGTGCCGAGCCAAATAGCCAAACAGCACCTGGCACAGGCACTGCGGCGGGTGCCGCATTAAAATTGGAAACAACCGTTACGGATGAACCATAAAAGCCATCAAATGTATTGGCATTAAAACCAAAAATATCGCCAGCATTGACTGCGAAGGTAGCAGTACCGGATTGCGTTGGAATACTGGTATCCTGGTTAGGATCGGTTAAGGTCGTTACATTGCCGTTAATGACATATCCAAAAGCATCAGTGCCTGATTGTCCCCACAAATCGTTAGTGACATAAGACCAATTAAACGAGATTGTTTCTGCGGCGGAGGCAACATTAGTAAAAAACGTATCCCCCGCTTGACCTTGATTTCCACTGGTAAGTGTTATCAGAGTAGGAGCGTTGCTGACATCGACAGATCCGCCAGTATTATCGGTAACTGTCCAGTTTGTAACCACGTCGTTTCCGATAAAATCAGCAGATGCTGTCCCAGAAATACCCAAGGCAAGAGCCGCCGCTGTGAGGCAATACACCATTTTTACATTCATAACATTACTCTCAGAAATTGAATTAATATTTTCGATTTAACCTGTGCTGATAAGACAACAGTCCAGCGCAATCCGAATGGTTTATGTGTAAGGCATTTTTAGAAAATCAATTATGTGATACACATCAAATAATAAGCATTTAATATGCCAAATATTATAGTAAATTAAATCAATGTATTAGACGTCTTTATGAGCTTAAAGTGTTACTATAAAGACATACTCTGCTGTTAAGGTGTCTCTGTGGGTACATGTCTGGTTATGTTCAAACTACTTTAAGCATTATTGAATGATGCTCTCTTGCCTGACTTATAAAATCTAGAATACGAGATGGTGGAGTGGATATCGGGTTGGGCGATGGGAGGTGCTCTGAGGTGGTGACTTTATAAGAACTAACAAATGCAGTTATGCGGTATGCATTCACATCCCTGTGACTGGATTCGCTATGCACTCTTGAGAGTCCGGCATCCATGCCGGAATAGTGGTACTTGTTGAAGCTCCTTGCTAATCAGGATAGATTTTGGCAAGTAAAGATGGGCGACGCCACCCTAGCTTAAAACCGCCGCGACCAACCCAACTGGAATGAAAATTGATTCATATTTAAATCAATAGTCTGGCCAGGGCTTAATGGATTTGGGCCACTGACGGTTTTGCCGGGTGAAAACATGAAAGCAAAGTTCAAGTCGTCTTTGTCAGTTAGAGCACGAGTAAAGCCGGTGGTCAAATGCCATTCTTGTACGCCGGGAGCCAGAATATTAAATAACACCTGTGAGCTAGGAATAGGTTGTGCGCCATAGCTGACACCAGCACGCCAGGTCCAGTTCTGGTCTTGCTTCCATTGCGTACCGAACTTGTATACCGTCATATCTCTCCAACCAAAGCCTGCTCCAGTGTTGTTGCCAAGTTGTGCTGTAAAAAGA
>CAILCX010000051.1 GCA_903832775.1 uncultured Methylobacter sp.
GCGGGATTTATCGCATCTTATTCCCAGCTCAAAAACCAAGATCGCCTATTTAAAAAATAATTACCTGCCTTCGTATACACAACATTTTATTGATGAACTCCTGATTGCAGCTGTCGAACTGGGCGGAAATTAATGTCGGCAGTCTAAAAGTATTCAATGACTTTCTCTCGTTAGGAAAAAAATTATGGAAAAACCACAACCGGTGAGTTTCGCTACGGCCTTTTATTTCTGGTTTAAACTCGGATTTATTAGCTTCGGGGGACCGGCCGGACAAATCGCGATTATGCATCAGGAGTTTGTCGAACGACGGCGCTGGATCTCAGAAAAGCGTTTTTTACATGCGTTAAATTATTGCATGTTATTGCCGGGTCCAGAGGCACAGCAGCTTGCCATTTATCTGGGTTGGCTGATGCACCGTACTTGGGGTGGAGTGGTCGCCGGGTTGTTGTTTATTCTGCCGTCGCTGTTCCTGTTGATACTGTTAAGCTGGATTTACCTGAGTTTTGGGAATGTTCAAGCAGTTGCCGGTGTACTTTACGGCATCAAACCGGCAGTCACTGCAATCGTATTGTTTGCAGCTTATCGTATCGGCTCGCGGGCTTTAAAAAATAGTTTGCTATGGGCTTTAGCGGCATTGGCGTTTGTTGCGATCTTTGTATTGCATGCGCCGTTCCCTTTAATCGTGTTGATAGCTGCCGTGCTGGGAGCGATAGGCGGACGGATCGTTCCAGGCAAATTTACTATTGGGGGAGGGCATGGTTCTGCCAAACAAAACTATGGCCCTGCGTTGATTGGTGACGATACGCCGATACCGGAACACGCCCTGTTTCGTTGGTCGCAGTTGTTTAAAATTATTCTGACAGGACTGATTTTGTGGGGTGGCGTGATAGGATTTTTATGTGGACACTATGGATGGAACGGCGCTCTGACGCAGATGGGCTGGTTTTTTACCAAGGCGGCGTTACTGACGTTTGGTGGTGCTTATGCCGTATTACCTTATGTGTATCAGGGAGCGGTAGAACATTATCACTGGCTGACTGCCACGCAAATGATAGATGGTTTGGCACTGGGCGAAACCACACCGGGTCCGCTAATTATGATTGTCACCTTTGTCGGGTTTTTGGCTGGCTGGAGCCAACTGCCGTTTGGTCCCGAAGCGGCGCTGTTGGCTGGAGTCGTTGCAGCCGTCGTTGTAACTTATTTTACTTTTTTGCCCAGTTTCCTGTTTATTCTGGCAGGCGGCCCGTTAATTGAATCGACGCACGGCAATTTAAGTTTTACCGCACCGCTGTCGGCGATTACCGCTGCCGTAGTTGGTGTGATTCTCAATCTTGCCGTATTTTTTGCTTATCATGTGTTCTGGCCGGAAGGTTTTGACGGGCGTTTCGATGGTATTGCAGCGCTGATCGGGGCAGGTGCTTTATTGGCATTATTTCGTTATAAGGCAGGGGTTATCGTGGTTATTTCCGTCAGCGGTATTATCGGGTTTTTAATAGTATTTATTAAAGCCTGGCTAGAGCTGCAGGGATTAATTTAATGAATTAGGGCATTCAGGGAGTCTTGTCTATTGGAATGAATGTAGCCTCGATGGAGTATCACGTAATCGAGGAATTTCTCTGGCTTAACCTCGATTCATCGGGTCAGAGGAGGCCGGGAGCTTCCGCCTGCCCAAAGAACCGTGCGAACGGATCCGTACACGACTTCTCATGCAAGGCTTATCAATTGCGAAACATCAAACCAATGCGTTAGCTTTTGTTCGGAACGTATTTTTTGCCCTTTCAGGTTAATATACCAACTATTGGGATAGGCTCTCGTTACCTCAGTGGAGTTAGAGAGCGCCCATCGTTTGTTATTTGAGAAGGCGGCTTTTGACGCTTGCTTGATCGGTACGCCCCGTTTGACCAGATTTTAGTAGAGAAATTGTCTTCTCTTTTGCTGACTAACTAGCCTTGATCTTATTCTCCGTCGGATAGCTGCTGAGAGTTTCTTTGGACACCCTTGCCTTCGCCTACATTTTTCCCTTCTCACAGGGCAATGACTGGACTTCCACCAGCTAGCTGACAATCATGCCAGTCGCACCGCAAAGCTCCCACTAAATTTCTCGACCTCGGCAGGTGCAAGCTTGTCGGGAGGCGGAGTTTCTTCTGCTCTAAAATAATCTGATACGGTCATTGAAGACTGAGTTGTGGGCATATTGCCTCCATTCAGCTTATCTAAAATAGCCGTTTAAATTACTGCCCAAATAATAAGTTGTCTTTACTTTATTACATTGGGTTATAGGGTGTGATATAAAAATTTCCGCGTCGATTTGGTTACCAATATTATCGTCTTCGTATCCGAAGGTAGAGTGTTACCAGCAAAACCTTTAACTTCATCCCATCTGCAGAAAATATGAGTTCGATAATGTTGATTTTCTCGAACAAGTTATAAACAGCCTACCCCATTGTAGCTGACGCCTACGCAATCCTACGAATAGATTAACTTTAGCAAACAAGTTAAAGTCCTTTTCGAATTTTTCACGCCCCCCTTGCTGTTTTTATCGTGCCGTCAAGTTTGTACCGGGTTGTGACTCGTCTCCGTTTCTTTCGATAAGATTTTTAATTTTAGTCTTTTTAACACAAGAGGATTGATCATGGTTTTAGTTATAGGTTTTTTTGGGGATTCAATATCAGACTTTGTTCATTCAAATTTCATCGAAAATACCCTAAAAGGATAATCACATGAAAAAATCAAATGCTGTAATTATTGCTGTATTAATTTTTTTATCCTATTTCATAATTGGTGAAATGGCTTATGCAGAAAATGTAGCATTAAGTGGTATTGCAAGTCAGTCTTCAATATATCCATTTTCTGATGGATATTTTGTTGCGAGCAAGGCCATCGATGGCGACAGGAATGGAGATTATTTACATGGTTCGATTACGCACACCAATCAGGATGTAACTGGGAATCCTGTATCGGGCTTATTTGATTGGTGGGAAGTGAAATTAAACGGTAAATACCCAATTTCCCAAATTAATGTGTTCAATAGAACCGATCGAGTACCGGAGCGACTTATACCTTCTCGGATTACGCTTTTTGATGGTGCAAACATTGTTTTTACTAAGGATATAACAATATTCACTTCCGATATTACGGGACCAAATATTTCTGGGATGATCTTTAAGCTTTCAGGGCAGGTAGGCGATCGTATTCGCATACAATTGTTGCACCAAGATTATCTAAGTTTGGCTGAAGTAGAAGTTTATTCCGGCGCGTCTTCGACGAATCTCATTGACGCTACTTATGGTAACGGCGCCGGAAGTTTTGAATTAGGAAACTTTATAAATGGTGGGGCTGATGGTGCTAGTTCTGGTGGAGGAGGTTATATGGGACTCGCAGCTGGCAGCACTGTAATCACAGGCTGGACAGTTGGACCCGGAAATGGCGGCATTGATTGGATTACCTCACCAACCTATGCTGCAGATTCCGGTTTACATTCAGTGGATTTGCAGCATATGACAAATAGCTCAATAGCATCAGTAATTCCAACGGTTGCTGGTAGTGTTTATCGGCTGTCTTTTGGTGCGGCTGCTGTTACTAGTTACAGAAATAACACTGGGGTAGTTACAGCTGGGTCGCTTGTTAATCAACCTTTTGCAGCCGCATTTTCTGCTAGCATTGCATCACAAAAATTTACGCCATTCACCTTTTTGTTCACGGCGACAGGAGCCACCACTGAAATCCGATTTACAGGGACTGGGACAAACACTTTATATGGGCCTGTCATCGACAGTGTTAGTGTAGTTCCTTCAGCTGAATATTTTGGAAACACCCTCAAAACCTCATCCAGCTACGAACTCACCCTCGAACAAAACACCATAAAAACAGAGTCCATCCAGTTAATCAATCCCGGCACCGTTGCCAGGACAGCTAACTTGGCCATTGTTAATCCCAATTCAGGTATGACGGTAACTGTTGTGGAGTCGAATCCGATCAGCATTGCGCCCGGAGCAACCAAATCGCTGTCGCTGACTATCGATGACGGCTCTTTGCCGGTAGGTAGTTACGATGGTTTGCTATTAAAAATCAGTGTTGATGACGGGAGTACCTTGTATTCGAACATCAAGGTTAACGTTGTAGCCCAAGGCACAGCCAATCTGCCGGACTTGACGCTGGGTGCCGCTGATATTGGTTTTTCAGTAACCAAAGCCGGTGATCCGGTAACGCTGACAGCCACTATCCGTAATCAAGGCAAATTGCCTGCGGCCAATGTGCTGGTCAGATTTTACGAATTTGGCGCTTTACTGGGTGAAACCATCATCCCGCAAGTAGCGGCCAATGGCAATACCAGCACCTCGATAGTGGTTCCTATGGATTCGACGGGGGATCATCTGGTGCGGGTGGTCATTGATCCTTTAGGTACCATTCCCGAGTTTAACGAAACCAATAACGAAGCCAGCCAGGTCATTCAACCGGGTGGCCCTGCCATTGCAACCGAGGGCAATATCCTGGTAACGGGGAGTCTGCCGACAACGGTGTATAGCAATTCCCTGTTCACACTATCCGGACGGGCCGTATATGATCTTATGGTGCAGGGCGTCAGAAATACGGATTATGTGGTAAAAGGCGGAGCCGTGCAGATCACGGTTACCGGGGACGGTGGTGCTGAATGGGTCTACGGTAACGTACACACGGACATTAACGGTAATCTGTCTAAATCCTTGCAAGCACCCACAATACCCGGTATTTATCATATTTTGATGACAGTGTCGGATAAGACTTTTATCGGAAAACGCGAGTTAGTGTTTAATGTTATAGCACATCCTCCGGTTGAACCTGCTCCACCGGTTCCACCAATAATTTCAGGTATAGGTCATTGGACTTTCTTGACTGATGTTTGGTCTTGGACATGGACCACGCCGCCCAGTCCGAATGAGCCTGCGTTGCCACAAAGTGACATGAGAGTGTTTTCGGAAAATATCTATTTCTCCAAAAATCATCCGGCCTTGGATGATGAAATTACGATATTTGCGGAACTCCGCTATTGGGCTACACGTTCCGATCTTTTTGCAGAAAATGTGCCGGTTAATATCTATGTTACTGAACCGGGGTTGCCAAGGCTGAAGGTTGGTTCAACATCCATTGATAAAATGTCGGTCGGCAGTCCTGATTTTGGTTCACGCTATGTTTATGCGACCTGGAAAAATCGGGCAGAAAGCATTTATTTGGTTGAAGTGGAAATTGATCCAGGCTATGTCGAAGAAAACAAGCTAAACAATGCTGCGACCCGCGCCATCATTGTCGGTCAATTAAAAAGTCAGCAGGGCGCTATTTCAGGACAAGTCTTTGATTCCTGGGGCAATGGTATCGGCAATGTCATTCTTGAGCTGACTGAGGCGAATGGCACTTCGCTGGGCAGCACATCTACCGATCCGGCAGGATTTTATCTGGTCAATAATGTGCCGTTAGGTGAGATGAAAGTGCATGTTGTGACGCCTGGCGGTTATCAAACGGTTACATCAACAAAAACAACTGTGGTTACAGATTCTTCGGTGAGTGCTGTTGATTTTTTATTAACTCAGAATTTGGCACCGCCTACCGATACGATACCGCCGGTATTAAATCTGTCGCCGGATATAACTAAAGAGGCAACCGGTTTAAATGGAGCTTCGGTTACTTATAATGCTTCAGCAACTGATGCAGTTGATGGCATTATCATTCCGTCCTGTACACCAGCTTCAGGTAGCATTTTTGCCTTGGGCACTATAAGTGTTTCTTGTTCCGCAACGGATAAAGCCGGTAACACTGCCAGTGGCAGTTTCAGTGTTACGGTTCATGATACGACTCCACCGAATCTGGTCTGCCCATTGGGAGTGACTGTGGTGCAGGGACAGCAGCCCAATCTGGGCAGTCCTGTGGTATCGGATATTGTCGATAGCGGACCCAAATTGGTCAACAATGCGCCTGCAAATTATCCGGTAGGCGTCACTCCGGTAATCTGGACTGCAACCGACTTTACGGGTAATTCTGCTAGTTGTACCCAACAGATAACGGTTACGCCATTACAAGTTAATAAGCCACCGGTGGCCAATGCCGGAAAGGATCAGATGGTTAAGCCGGGTAGTCTTGTGAAGTTAATCGGTAGTGGCTCCGATCCGGATAACGGGCCTTTGCCGTTAACCTTTACCTGGATACAAATTACAGGAGCCAAGGTCAATTTACAGGGAGCCTTGACAGCGCGTCCAACATTTATTGCACCCAACAAAGGAAGTTATACCTTTCACTTGGTGGTAAATGATGGTGCGGCTAATAGCGCCCCCAGTGAGGTAAAGATTACAGTGTCAACGTCAGGTGGTGATGAGCATGATGATAAAAATCACCATAACTATAACCATAACCATAAACGTGATGACCTACATAAGTCTGATGATGAGCATAAATCCGAACATCATGATGCTATGTAAAAGCAAGTAGCCTCGATGAAGTTCAACGTAATCGAGGATTTGACGTGTCATATCCTCGATTACCTTAATTACCTGTTAAATGATTTTGCCAACATGAATTAATCTGAATAATCCAATTCCACCAAACATGGCGAGCGTGAACCACACAGGCTCTATATGTCCATAGCTAATAGCGGCAATTGCAGCTCCCGGACAAAATCCTGATAGTCCCCAGCCTATGCCAAACAAGGCGCCACCGATCAGTAATCGTGCATCAAACCCTACCGCAGTCGGCAGGTGAAATCGTTGTTCCAAGAGTGGTGCAGAGCGACGAAGAATAAGTCTGTAAGAGACACCAAACGTTATTAACGCACCTGTCATCACCAGCGCCAAACTCGGGTCCCAGCGTCCGGTAATATCAAGAAACGCAAGTACCTTCACCGGATTAACCATTTGTGAAATGACCAATCCGCTTCCGAACAGAATCCCGCAAAATAAGGCCGACAAATTTTTAAACATCGCTTTACGCTCCTGTGCCGATCAAATGGCGAACAATGAAGACGGTGATCCCGGCGACGACCATGAACACCACAGTGGCGACAGCTGAGCGCGGTGAAAGCCGGGCCAGTCCGCATACACCGTGGCCGCTGGTGCAGCCGCCGCCAAGACCGGTGCCGTAACCGACCAGCAGTCCGGCTATCAGCAGTACCGGCAAGGGCATGTCTATGCGAATATCGGTTAAGTTTTTGTCAAACAACCTTGAACTAAGCGCGCCTAACAATAGGCCGCCAAGAAAGAACAGACTCCAGCCGACATTGCTGCGTTGATAAGGAGGTAACAGATTGCCGATAATACCTGAAATACCGGCAATTCTTCCGTTAAACAGCATTAGCAATGCTGCTGCCAATCCAATCAGTGCACCGCCAGCCAAGGCAGAATAAGGCGTGAAATTTTCCATTAAATCGTCTCCGTTGCAATTTGGGCCTGGCCGCTTTAGAAGCGTCGTGACCAACCTAATTGGAATGAAAACTGATTCATATTCAAATCAATAGTCTGGCCAGGGCTTAATGGATTTGGGCCACTGACGGTTTTGCCGGGTGAAAACATGAAAGCAAAGTTCAGGTCGTCTTTGTCAGTTAGAGCACGAGTAAAGCCGGTGGTCAAATGCCATTCTTGTACGCCGGGAGCCAGAATATTAAATAACACCTGTGAGCTAGGGATAGGTTGTGCGCCATAGCTGACACCAGCACGCCAGGTCCAGTTCTGGTCTTGCTTCCATTGCGTACCGAACTTGTATACCGTCATATCTCTCCAACCAAAGCCTGCTCCAGTGTTGTTGCCAAGTTGTGCTGTAAAAAGA
>CAILCX010000052.1 GCA_903832775.1 uncultured Methylobacter sp.
AAGAGTGCGCAATAAAGATATTCAGCGCCATGTTAGATTTATATGTGCTAAATATGATGAGCAAATACATCAACGTTTTTTAGCACTGGGTGTTGATGATTGGATCTGGAATGATCAAGGATACGGTGATATGAGTTGTGAAAACCCTGATGTTGAACCGTTTGCCTCTATCATTGTCAATCAGCGTTGAAAAGTTTCCACTTGTCAGCGTCCAAAAGTTTCCACATGATTCAGTAGGTTATTCAGTTTTTATGCCTGATTTTCGATGCTTAAATCGATAAGAATCGTTGCCTGTTTCGATGATGTCACAATGGTGTGTAATACGATCTAATAATGCGGTTGTCATCTTGGCATCACCAAAAACTTGTACCCACTCGCTGAATTTTAAGTTAGTTGTAATCATCAATGAAGTGCGTTCATAAAGTTGACTGATGAGGTGAAAAAGCAAGGCTCCGCCTGATTCTGGAAAGGGTAAATAGCCCAATTCATCTAGGATAACGGCATCCATTTGAATCAGTTTTCGTGCTAAATCGCCTGTTTTATCTTGATTTTTTTCGAGTTCGAGTAGATTGACTAAATCAACGGCATTGTAAAACCGTATTCGCTTGCCATGATGAATAGCCGCTACACCTAATGCGGTTGCCAAATGCGTTTTGCCTGTGCCAGTTCCACCAACTAGAATCAGATTGTGCGCATCATCCATAAATTTTGCGGTTGCCAGTTGTTCTATTTGTTGTTTGGCAAGCGGGGTTTCATCCCATTTAAAGTTTATTAAATCGCGATGAATCGGGAATTTAGCCGTTTTCAACTGGTATGTGAGGCTACGTGTTTGACGATCTATTATTTCGGCATTGATGAGTTGGCTAAGCAGACTTTCAGGCGTTAAAGCTTGCTGCCTTAATGGGGCTTCCGCTTTAATATCTGCCCATACTTCTGCCATACCATAGAGTCGTAACTCTTTAAGTTGGATTAATAAATCAATGGACATAATGGGCTCCCAGTAAATGATCATAGCGCTGAAAATCAGCTTTAGGTTCATCGGTGAGTTTTAAATGATGGCAAACGGATAACTCTTGAGCTCGGTTGGGTTCGGTTAAACGCCTCATTTCATTGAGGACAATACTTCCAGTAACAATACCTGACTTGAGTGCCAGTTCACAGGCCGTTTCAAAGGCATCAATACCGACCTCTTTTGCGAGTAATAAGCAATCAACAAATGCCTTGTCGCCTTTAGATTGTCGAAGCAGTATTTTTCTGACACGCAGTATTGAATCCGGCAAATCCCATGTTCGAAATGGGATACCGTGTCTTAAGGCACCGGGTTTCTTCTCTAATACAGGTAGATAATGCCAAGGATCACAGACCATTTCATCACGGATAAAACTGCGCTGATGTTCTGCAATGACTGTGCCGTTCGCTACGATCCTCAACGAATAAGCAGTGACTCTGACTGACACCATTTGCCCTGCCCATTGTGCGGGGACACTGTAATTATTTCTATCCAATCGCACTAAACAAGTACGGCTCACTTTTAATAGATGTTCAATATAGCCAGCGAAGGGCGTGCTAATTTTGCGGAGTAAACCTTGTTCTTGTTGAAAACAATCAGCAATGGTTTGTGAGGTATAAACGGGATGTTTACGATGAGCCAACTCGTCACAGCGTTTGGCTAACCAGACATTTAAATCAGCAAAGTTATTAAACTTGGCACGTGGCGTAAACAGCCATTCTCGGATATTACCCACTTGATTTTCTACTTGGCCTTTTTCCCAGCCAGCAGCGGGAGTACACGCTATGGGTTCAAACAGATAGTGATTAGCTAAGGCCATAAAGCGGCGATTAAACCGTCGTTCTTTACCCACAAATACCGCATCAACTACTGTTTTAAGGTTGTCATAGACCATCTGCAATGGCACGCCACCATAAAATGCAAACGCTTGGTTATGGGCATCCATCACCATTTCCTGCGTCTCTCGTGGGTAGGCAATGACAAACATTTTTCGGCTATAAGCCATGCGAAAATGTGCCACTTTAATTTTAAGTTCTCTACCACCTATTTCAGCTGTTTCTTGACTCCAATCAAACTGACACACTTCACCAGGCGCAAACTCTAAAGGCACAAAGGCTTGTTGGGTAGAAACTGAACCCTTGTTATCTCGCTTCCATTGCTTAACAAAACGCTGGATGCTGTCATAAGCCCCTTGATAACCCTCAGCCACTAAGCCTTCAAACAATCGTTGAGCTGTACGGCGTTGGTTTTTAGGTAAGGCACTATCAATTTCCAGCCACTTAACTAATAACGGTTTGAATGAGCCTAATTTAGGGATAGGTTGAGATTCGCGTTTATAAACAGGCTCAGATTCGGTCGCTAAATGCTTTCTAATGGTGGGTCGAGATAATTTGAGGGCGATCGCAATTGAACTAATCGATTCCCCTCTGACAAAATGACGCCTTCTAATTTCGGCAATAATATCCATTGTTAACACTCCAGAGTTCTCCGACAAAATATCGGATTTTAATCAATCTGGGGTGGAAACTTTTCAACGCTGTTTTCCCCAGAACCCTGGTAAGTTTTGCACGCTGATTAACACTATAAAACTGTCAAAAGTTATCAAGTTGGTGATACTGGCCCTCAGGGTGGCAAAGTTTATTTTATTGATAAAACCGGTGAGCATGGCTTAGAGGCAAAAACTACAGATGAATTTAACTTAGACAATTGGAATGATGCACTTACAGTGGCTAGGGCTTATAACAGCGATTGGCATTTACCAACTAAAACTGAATTAAAGTTGCTGTATGAACATAGAATTATTGTGGGTAATTTTACTAAAGACGATTATTGGAGTTCTACCGAGTTAGACAGCAAC
>CAILCX010000053.1 GCA_903832775.1 uncultured Methylobacter sp.
CCGCCTTAAATATTCTTCCTGAATCAGAATTTAAAGAAGCCTTGGTTTTATTGGCAAAATTTTCTGTGCAACGTAATTATTAATCGTTCCTGGCCCAACCATAAAGCAGATCTGCCTAGCCTATAAGCAACGCGTTATAGGCATGAACTTTTTCGAGCAACCGATTGTATTTAAACTCTGCTCTGTCCATTATCTCTGTTACAAGCAACAATATCTCAGCGTTTTGAATATCCTCTGACGCAGATAAAACATATTCCTCCAATCCGCCCACAGGATCAGCATCTACGATTTCGTCAAGAAATAGCGCTGCAGTGGAGGCATTAAAAGCCATTGCCAGCTCATCTTCAGTCAAACCTTGCTGCAACAACTGTTGCAATGCATTAACAGATTGAATCACTTCCAATGCTTTTACATTAAGCGCCTGAAGTAGCGTTAATTTTTCAGTAAACTCGAGAAAGTCATTTGCCACTTTTTTTAATTCATACAAACGTAACTCGTGCTTGGCTTTTAATCCTTGCTGCATAGATTTATCCTAATTAAATAATAGATTTATTATTCAGAAAATATTAACAAACGGAGCGGGAGTCTACCAGTTGAAAAATTGCAATTATCCGCTAATTGTAAATAATCTTTATACTTGGTCGGGATATTTTTTTGTTAAGTCGGCTCCTTAACGTAAAATTGGACTCACTAAAGATAATTCGTTTAATTTTCTGGGGAATCGGCATCTGTAATTCAACATCGGAAAACCTATCACCCTTTAGATCACCTGATAAATCAGAATAAGGAGCATAAAAAAATCATGGGGATACTAAGCATTCTGCTCTGGACTCCGGCCGCCGGAGCTTTATTTTTAGCTTTAACTCCTGGTCAGAATACACGCCTAATCCGATATTCTGCAAATCTGGTTTCAGCGATCACCTTTCTTGTGGCTTTTTGGCTACTAAGAATTTATAACACTGGGGATCCAAATTTACAGTTTAATGAATATTTCCCGCTTAACCCTAAATTGGGCAGCGCCTATGCTTTAGGCATAGATGGATTGTCTCTGCCAATGCTCTTGATGGCGGCCTTACTCACCTCAATCGCATTACTTTCGTCGTTTAAAATTTCCAGCGGGGTAAAGGGCTACCACATTTGCCTATTATTACTTGAATTTGGGATGCTGGGTGTTTTCCTGGCTCAGGACTGGGCGCTATTTTATATCTTCTGGGAAGTGACTTTAATCCCTTTATTTTTTCTTATTGGGCGCTGGGGTGGCAAAAGACGACACACAGCCAGTCTTAATTTCGTACTGTACACAATGGGTGGTTCGGTTTTTATGCTGATAAGCTTACTAGCCATCAGCCAATATGATCTTGAGCACGGAGGCTCTTTAATGTCTTCAATGCATCAAGCGGCACGAGATATGCCAAGAATTGAACAAGTTTTGGTTTTACTTGGTTTTATCATCGGATTTGGCGTGAAAATGCCGATATTTCCATTACACGGCTGGTTGCCATTGGCACATGTCGAGGCACCTAGCCCTGTCAGCATTCTGTTATCTGGCATTCTTCTCAAAATGGGCGCCTATGGCTTGATCAGGGCTGTGGTTATGTTACCGGAGGCAGCAAAAATACTACAACCATTCCTGGTATTTCTTGGGCTGTTCGGGATGCTCTATGGAGGCCTTTTAGCCTGGCGCCAAAGTGATCTTAAAGCCATGATTGCTTACTCCTCACTTAGCCATATGGGCATGGTTTTATTAGGAATTGCTACTTTAAATGAAATTGGCATTACCGGTGCTGTTTTGCAAATGACTGCACACGGACTAATCGCCGGCGCGTTGTTTCTTTTAGTTGGCCTGCTATACGAACGCACTCATACCCGAAACATTCAGGACTACAACTCACTCATTCAGTCTATGCCACGTTTTGCACTTTTTTTAACAATAACCTTATTGGCCGCAACCGGTCTTCCCGGTTCGGTTGGATTTATCGCCGAATTGCACATTTTAATAGGTGGCTATAGTACATTTGCCAGCCTTGGTTTAGGGATGCTTGTAATGACGTGTTTTGGCATAAGTATATTAATAGGGGCAGCCTATGCGATACGCACCATCAACCTACTCTTCACCGGACCAGTAAAACAGGAAGTCCCGCACCTGGAAGACTTGAAAGTCTCGGAGCTGTTGGTCGCAGGAGTATTGATAATCGCCATTGTATCATTAGGCTTTGTGCCAACGCCGCTCATCAACTTATCTTCGGCTACGATTAGCCAGATGAACAGTATAATCAGTCAGCGGATTTAGTAGTTATGGAAAAGCCACACAAGTTACGTGAGCAAATAATCACTGCGCTAAATCATCTGGATCACGTTCTGCCAGGGCAAGCTCCGATCCTTGATTTTGTGCATCACAATACTCTGCATGGTTTTCAGCATTTGCCCTTTGATGAAGCGCTTGCTTCTTTTGAAGCTTTGACTGGCATTTGCTGCTACCTCCCAGAGGAAAATAATCGCGGATTTTATTCACAAGGGCGAATTATTGAAGATGATTTGTCCGCTGCATTCAAGGCATCTCCAAACCTCTATCCGGACCAAGTTGTTTGTGCATTACCAGATAAGATGATCAGCCGACAAGAAATTTACCGCATTGCCCTGTTATTTGAATTGCATCCGGTTAGCGTTAGTCAATTGAACTGGCAAATTGAAGAAATGGCTGCGTTAGAGGCAGCTCAAGCCGATGTACCTGAGCATATTCGTGCCAGTTTACTGGTAAATGACAGTAACGCCATCCGCTCTTTATGGGCATGCATCTTAACCAAACTTAATCTTGAGCAGGCAGCCCTGCATCCCGAACATATGCTCGACTTATCAATCGATGAGGCCGAGTACTGGCTGGCACAAGCCCAACACAACTTATCAAGAAAAGCTGATTTAACAGCAACGAATCAATTTGTTACTGTTCATCAGCAAATGCAGCAACAAGCTACCTCGGACATGGAAAGCTTATTTTGCGAAATAGGCGACAGCGTGAGCTTAAGAGGCTTCATCCTTGCCTTGACCGGCAAAGATATACTCGAATCTGTCAGGGCTCAGTTGATCCGTTTTTGTGCGTCCGGCTTAGATGAAGGAGTCGCTTCCTGGCAATTACCCGAACGAAGCAACCTTGGGCTTTATGGTGCCTGGCGGGCAACTGCAAGATTCGATGCCAATCCTTTTTTACACGAATTACTGGACTGGCAAGCAATTATCACAGAATTGCCTGAAGATCCCTTGGATACCATTATTCTGCAACTCACTCACCTCGAAATACCTCAGGAGAATTGGGAAGGCTATCTTCGTCGACTAGCCCTAGAAATTCCCGGTTGGTCGGGGCTAATCAACTGGCGCCAGCATCACAGTAGATACTCGACCGATAATGATGCAACTCCATCACTTAAAGATTATCTTGCTATCCGCCTAACCCTCGACAGACTCTGGCTAAACCAGGCTTGCCGCGATACGTGGAAAATCGAAGCCAAACTCAGCGCTATCAGAGGCTATTTCCGTAAAAATCTATCCGAATTTATGGTGCGTAGTGTTCTGTACAGGGGAAAATTACCGGAATACTTGACCCACTTGGCTGAATCATTGACTTTACATGCAGGCTCCGAACGTTATGATCGTTCGGACTGGCAACACCTTGCAGATCTTATCTGGACTTGGCAATGTAGTCCTGCGACAACCCATACACAACAACACACTCCCCATGACAGTGGTTGGCGGTTGTTTCGTTTATGCCAACATTTGGGACTTAACGCAAATGACTTGCAACCCTTGAATATAAAGGATTTGCAAGCCATGTTGACAGTACTTGACGAATTCACGCTGACCAAACGCAGTAAAATCTGGCTGATGGCTTACGAACATCATTATCGTGAGAATTTTTTTCATGCCCTTACCGCTAATCATCATCGTGGACGATGGTCCAAACGCGAGCATCGCCCTGATGCCCAGCTAGTATTCTGCATGGATGACCGTGAGGAAGGTTTTCGTCGGCATCTTGAAGAATGTAATCCGAAAATTGAAACATTGGGTGCCGCCGGTTTTTTCGGCATTGCCATGAACTTTAAGGGACTAAATAACAGCAAGTTAACTCCACTGTGTCCAATTACAGTCACACCTGTACATGAGGTTCACGAATCACCAAAATTTACCAGCAGTTCCATGCAGCTTAAACACAATAGAAACCGCAAACTCGGCCATTGGCTTGCCAAACAGCTCCACCAAGGTTTGCGGCATAATCTTCTATTGTCGAATCCTGTCATTAATACAATCGCACCGCTTATTTTTACGGGCTTAGTGCTTAAAACCCTATTTCCACAAGCTCATAAAAAGCTGGTTTATGGGGTTGGGCATCTGGTGTCTCCGAAAGTTAAATCAGAGTTATTGTTTACGTCTACCAACATAAACGCAACTGCGTCTATTGAAAATCCCGGAATAGGCTTTACCGATGGTGAACAAGCTAATCGGATTGCAGGATTTTTGCGTAATATTGGTTTAACCTACAGTTTTTCTGAGCTCGTTGTGCTGATGGGACATGGCTCTATCAGTCAGAATAACCCCCATTTGGCGGCTTACGATTGCGGCGCCTGTAGCGGAAGACATGGCGGACCTAATGCCCGTGTTTTTGCAGCAATGGCTAATAGACCTGAAGTGCGTGCGCTATTGATAAAAACCGGCATTATTATCCCGACAGACACCTGGTTTATTGGTGCAGAGCATAATACCTGTAACGAAGATATCGTTTGGTATGACCTTGAGCAACTGCCCGCCAAACAACTCGCAAACTTTGAAAAGCTTCAACTGGAATTACAACATACCCAGCAAATGTCAGCCCACGAACGATGCCGCAGACTTGTTTCAGCCCCACGCAACCCTAGCCCCGAAAAGGCTTTAATTCATATAACTGAACGAGCTGCGGATTTTTCACAGGTCCGCCCAGAATTAGGCCATGCGACTAATGCGTCTGCAGTAATAGGCCGTCGCTCTTTAACTCAAGGCGCTTTCTTTGATCGACGGTTATTTCTGATTTCTTATGATCCTACCCAAGACCTCGACGGCAAAATACTGGAAGGAATTCTGCTTGCCGTGACTCCCGTTGGCGCTGGCATTAATCTGGAATATTATTTCTCTACAGTAAATAACGATCGCTTCGGTTGCGGCTCTAAAGTTCCGCATAACATTACCGGTTTTTTTGGGATCATGGAAGGAGCCAGCAGTGATTTAAAGACAGGCTTACCGCAGCAAATGGTTGAAATACATGAACCGATGCGCCTTCTGATAATAGTTGAAGCCAAAACATCTCTTTTGGAACAAATTATTCAGCGACAAGAAGGTGTCCGTGAATTGGTCGTAGGGGGTTGGGTTCAATTATGCGCAAAAGACCCGGATACGGCAGAAATATTTGAATTTTCAGTAACTAACAGTAGCTTTGTTCTTTGGCAAACGGACGCAAAAGAAGTTACGGTTTGTAATACTTCAATTGAGTGTTATCAGGGGCAATCATTACCGGTAGCACCGGTATTAATCAAACAACCCCCTCAACAATTTGGAGTTTTGTAATGGATGCCTTGGTAATACTAATTCCCTTAATACCGTTGATCGCAGCTGCTATTATAGGTTTGGGTCATCTCTTCGGATTTCTTAAGGGAGAAGCCAGCGAAAACATAACTGCCGATATTGCAGGATGGGCTATCAGCATGTCTTTTTTGCTAAGTCTGGCTTTATTGGGTGCCGATTTACTTGGTAAAAATACGGGCATTTATAGTGCAGGACCTTGGCTAAGCAGCGACAGCCTGGACATCCATTTAAATTTCATTTCCACTGGTATTAATGTTCGTTTGGCCGCGTTATTTTCAATGCTGCTTGCCCTCATCATTCGCTTTTCAATTGACTACATGCACAGGGAGGCAGGGTATCATCGTTTTTTCTTCATTCTGAGCCTGTTTACTTCCGCAATGCTACTGCTGGTTTTATCGGGCAATATAATTTTCACATTTATCGGTTGGGAAGTTGCAGGGCTCTGTTCATATTTATTGGTGGGCTACGCTTATGATAGACCTGTCGCAGTCACCAATGCTTCACGAATATTTATTACCAATCGCATCGGAGACGCCGGTTTTTTATTAGGTGCAGGCTTGAGTTACGCGTGGGTTGGGAGTGTTAACTGGAACGCTCTCAATGTGGCCATTGAGCAACTAAGTTTGGGAGAAGCAACTTCTCTGGCGCTATGTTTTTCTGTCGCGGCTTTTGCCAAATCGGCACAACTGCCATTCACACCTTGGCTGGCTAAGGCCATGGAAGGACCAACACCATCAAGTGCTATATTTTACGGTAGTGTCATGGTACACGCCGGCGTTTATCTGATCATTTTATTAAAACCCATTTTTGAACATGCGCCTCTGGCCATGGCAGTACTTGCAATCGTAGGTCTGTTAACTGCCGTTTATAGCTATGTCGTCGGACTGACTCAAACTGATGTTAAAAGCTCGTTGATTTTTGCCACATCCGGTCAACTGGGACTCATGTTTCTTGAATGTGGCCTGGGCTTCTGGAACTTTGCTGCCGGGCATCTCTGCGCACATGCTGTAGTACGAGCCTATCAATTTCTGACTTCACCGTCGCTGATGCATAACGTTCGGGACCTGCCCCCTGCGACTCCACCCCGAGGGGTTCCAACGTGGCTTTATGTAGCGTCCTTGCAGCGTTTCTGGCTTGATCCCATTACGGATTGGGCTTTGGTTAAACCCTTTCGCGGTCTCGCTCACGATCTCAGTTATTTTGATGACCATATTGTTGACTGGCTCATGGGAGCTCCAGCTCCGGCAATCAATGCGATATCTTCTTTAGCGCAACTAGAAGAAAAAATCCTGGGCGCAAAGCTAGATAATGACTCAGATCTGTTCGCCCAAGGTAGCGGTTTGGCCGGAAAACTTACGGAATCGATGGCCGCGATTTTACATTGGTTTGAAGACCGTATTGTTTTGAGAGGTATTGGCAAGGATGCAGTCAATTATGGACGCGGACTAGGCCATATCGCCAATATGATTGAAAAATCAGTGCTACGGCCACGCTATTTGGTGTTGTTTGTGTTTATTACATTACTTGTCGCATTTTGAGGCGCTGATGGATATTACCGTTACTCCCTGGTTCGACTCTGCGACCTTCCCTTTACTGACTACTCTTACTCTGGTTCCACTGGCTACTATGCTGGCTATCCTTTATTCCAGGTCATCGTCAATTGCTTTGCGTTTTGGCTTTGCCGGTGCTTCTTTGACCTTATTACTCAGTGTTTATCTTCTTACTGTTTTCGATGCGGGTACTTCAGGCATACATCTGGTTGAGGAGGCGCATTTTTTCTGGCTCAGTTACCGAGTTGGTGTCGACGGTGCGAATATATTATTTATTCCTCTGACTGCCGTCTTAACGTTACTGGCGTTGATTTATACGTTAATCACCCGACATGTAACCGACCGGCTGTTTATTGCCTGCCTTTTGGGCTATGAAACCATTCTGATTGGGGCTTTTGTCGCGCTTAATGCCATGCAATTCTGGTTTTGGTGCGTACTTGAATTAATACCTCTGGCCTTATTGACGACTCATGCAGGAACCGGGCAAAACCGACGCTGGACCGTTGTCTTGTTAATGCAATATTGGGGCAGTGGCTTGCTAATGACGCTGGCTGGTTTTTTGTTGTTGGCTTTTGGTTTGATCGATGCAGAACATGACCTGACTTTCGACTGGCTGACGATCAAACAAAATAATGCCTATCTACACGACGAAGTCTTGATTTTTGTGTTGCTGTTTTTTGGTTTCGCGATTCGCATGCCCTTATTCCCCTTTCATGGCTGGTTACCGGCTTTGGCTGAACAGGGAACAGTAGCCAGTGCAGTGGTTTTCCTGGTGGGTTTAAAGCTGGGCATTTATGGCGTCATTCGTTACATTTTGCCAATGGTTCCCGGGGTTGCCGAACAATGGTCTGGATTTGTTATAACACTTGGCGTTATCAGTATTTTTTACGGCGCACTATTAGCTCTTATGCAAATCAATATCCGCCGACTATTGGCTTTTGCGGTTGTTAGTCAAACAGGCATGCTGGTCATTGGTATTTTTTGTTTCAATGAGGATGGACTGGAAGGCAGCTTATTGTTGTCGATTGCCTACGGTCTGGCGATGGCGGGTATGTTGTTTAGCGTCGGCTTGATTTACGAACGAACACGCACAGCGTTTCTCCCGCGACTAGGCGGCTTGTTTGATACCAATGGTACGCTGGCATTACTGTTTTTGATTTCGGCATTAAGCACTATGGTTATGCCCGGCACTCCAGGTTTTGACGCAGCGCATTTACTTGTTGAAGGCGTTATTGAAGAGGATGGCTGGTTGCTTGCCATCGCAATTTTATTAGGGAATGTCATGTCAGCCGCTTTTCTTTTGTGGGCTTTCCAGAGGATGTTTATGGCTACACCCAAGCGTTCCGAACAACCTTACAGTTGCTCCCACCATCCGGTCAGGAAAGAACGTATGATTGCTGTAGTAATTAGTCTATTGCTCATTGGTATAGGTTTTTATACCACACCCTGGTTGAATTTTATCGATCAGGATGCCGCTGCCATTAAGGCGCAATTCCCGATACACGGTACGCAGAATTCTGTTAGTACACATCTTTCGAATGGAGAAAACACCTCACCTTCCAACACCAGCAACCCAGTTGACCAACATGAGTAATACGACTATCCCAATCCTAAGCCTGATTATTTTATTGCCCATATTCGGTGCAATTGTTGTATCGGCCACCCGAAACATTAAACTGGCAAAGAAACTTGGGGTATTTTTTGCGGGCATAGAGCTATTGATCACAGGCGTCGTAGTCGCTCAGTTTAACGTCGATAGCTATGACTTCCAACTTGTCGAACATTATCCCTGGATACCCACTCTTAAAATTGAGTACTTAATTGGCATCGACGGAATTTCAGTTTTATTTTTACCGATGTCTGCACTACTGACTTTAACAGCCATTATTTCTTCCTGGAATTCGGTGCAAAATCAGGCTCGCTTACATGTTGCCTTATTGTTGGCATTGGAAGGAGTCACTCTGGGTGTATTTCTGGCGCTGGATATGGGCCTGTTTTTTTTGTTTTGGGAGTTAACGTTACCACCAATTTTCTTTTTAATCGGTTTGTGGGGAATAGGTTCAGGGCGACGAAGCGCGGCTATAAAATACACTCTGTTTATGTTATTTGGCGGTGTTCCACTTTTATTTGCAATTATCATATTGGCAGTCAATCATGCTAATGCCGTGGGTAGCACTATTTATGAAGGCTTATCTTTTAGTTTGCCGGTATTGTTACAAACCCCGGTACCCGATGACCTGCAGGCACTGGTGTTTCTATTGTTACTGCTTGGTTTCGCCGTAAAAGCGCCTTTGGTTCCGTTTCATACCTGGTTACCGACTATAGCAATGGAAGGACCAACACAGTTAACTGCCCTGTTGACCGGCTTGAAGCTCGGTGTTTTTGGTATTATTCGTTTTGCGATGCCGCTGGCTCCTTCCGCTGCTGTTCAATACAGTTGGGTTTTGGGTATTTTGGGTGCGATCACCTTGGTCTATAGTGCTTTGATTGCCTTACAGCAAACCAATTTACGTCGCTTACTGGCTTATTCCAGTATTAGTCATGTAGGTCTGGTCATCATCGGCATTACCTCCTTAAATATGCAGGGCATACAGGGAGCCATTTTCCAATTACTGAATTTTACAATGATTGCCAGCTCATTAATGCTACTGGCCGGCTTTATCCAGCACCGTCTGGGTAGCACTGAAGCCATTCATCTAGGAGGCCTTGCTAAAGTAATGCCCAGACTGACCTGTTTTTATTTTCTGTTTATGCTGGCCAGCATTGGACTACCGGGTACCAGCGGTTTTCCAGCCGAATTATTATTGATTGTTAGTGCAATTCTGTCGCATCCCAGTATCAGTATCGCGGCCTTGCTCGGAGCAGTTTTAAGTGCAGCGTACATGCTGACCTTTGCACGCAGAGCATTTTTTGGACCTATAACCCAAACGGGAGTCAAACACGTTCATGATTTACGTTTACGTGAATTATCTTTGATGTGTATTTCTGCGCTTTTAATACTTGGATTCGGCCTGTTTCCTAACGTTATTCTAAATATAAACCGAACAGCAGCGGAAGCTTGGTTGACAAGGTTAATGGATCAGCCAGTATTGGAAAACAAAAAACTTGCTGAGTCACTTCAGCAACAATAGCTAAAAATATTTTCTAAATGATGGCAAAAAAACATGCAGTACCTTTGTCTTCTAGCCCATCCAATCACCTTAACAGGAATAAAAATGAAGACCCCGCTCAACGACCAACATTTAAAATCAGACCTAATTTTTTCTTGGGTCATAGTCGGTGTAATGTTCACCA
>CAILCX010000054.1 GCA_903832775.1 uncultured Methylobacter sp.
GATGATTCCACAAGGCTGTAATAAAGGTTGATCATCTATTGGCTGACCGGATACGACCCATTGCAGACAGCCCCCCCCCAACTTACGGATGCCTGCTGTCTTACCTATAGCCGCCATTCAATTACAATTATCCAAGAATTTACTAAAAAATACCCCCCGTACTGTAGTTTGCAGTTTAGCCACGTAGACGGAATATCATTATGCCTATCACTCACCCTCTTAAGATTGCCAAGATACGCTCTTGAATTGATCCTGATTTAAAAGAAAATGCCACACGGATATTAGCTGCTTGCGGTCTAAATGTATCTGATGCTATCTGCTTATTCTTGAATCAGGTGGTCACTCACAATGGCTTACCTTTTGAAATTAAAGCACCAAATCCAGTGCCTGTTCAGCAATGGAAGAAGCCGATTCCGGTAAATTGCCGATATTCGCAACTATACAAGATTTGTTTGATGACCTCGAAAAAGACAGTGCAGAGTAAACCGCACTTATCCCCCTCGTGAATTTACGCGAACGAAAGAGCTTCACAAGGACTGGCAAAGCTTGGCTCACAGTGGACGTTACGATCTGAATAGCTTAAAAGAGGCTATGCTCCGCTTATTGATAATATTGCACCTTTACCAGCAGAATGGCTCGATCATTCATTAACTGGAAAATGGGCAAATCATCGAGAATTCCATATTGGTGGAGACCTCCTTTTAATCTATAAGATTGAAGATAGCAGCAAAGATGAACAGGGTATATTCGTTAGAACTGGAACCCACACCGAATTATTCGAATAATAAATATCTAAGGTTCATTCCTACATATACAAATCAAGTGTCAAAGTTTTATTAAGAGGGAAATTTCAAATTGGAATAAAAATATTTTTCATATACTTTGAAACTCTCGAAATCACCATACCCCCAATGAAAAGTATCTATTTGCTCATCAATTAAATTCTCAATTGAAACAAAAATCCATTTATTAGCATTATCAAGCATCCATAAATCATCCATTATCCAAGGAAAAGTTATGTGCGTTGTAATTCCTTCAATGTTTGTTAATAATATTTGTGCGACAGAATTAAAATGAACTTCTTCAAGCTCTTCTCCTGACTTAACTATAATAAGAGGCGGAGACACTGGTTCAGAAGTTACCCCCATAATAGGTGTAATTTTTTTCATTTTAAACTTATCGAGCCAGGATAAGTCAACATTCACAATTATTATATTTGTTTTGTTTTCAATGTCTGAAATAATCCCAGCAGAAATAGACTTAGATGCCTGTAACGATCTACTTTCTAGGCAAATATATAAACTTGGGTTGTATTTTAAAAATGCAGTCAACCAACCAATATCAGGATGATTCATAAATTTTCCTCAAACTTTGGTAGAAAACGTGTTATCAAACCTCTTAAAGGATCAAAAATAGTGCAACCCTCCCAAACATGAATTATATTATTGTCATCAATGTTTTTTAAAAATACTTCTTGACCAATACCTGGATCAGGAGGTTGTTTTTCTAAGTTAATTCCAATAGCTCGCAATATCCATTCTTGGTAAGTTTCATTTTCTTGCATATCGCTGACATTTCCAGCATCAATGCTAAAGTAATCTGCTAAAAATTCAATTGAAGAATCAGGATTGCCACCAAAACAGAGACTTTCCCCATAAATGTATTTTGCTGCTTCAATTAATGCATTTTCATAATCCTCAATTATTCCAGTATCCCACAAAATGGAACCCAGGTTAGCAGAAGGTGCTTCAGCTGCTATAACGCGATAACTCATAATTAATAACTTCCGTAATATAGAAATAAAGGAATCTAATGTTATTGGTTTTTTTATAAAATTTAGATACAAACGACCTAAAAAACTTTATCTTACATGGCATAATATTATTTAGAGAGTAGCAAGCGTGTCGCTATTATTAATACAATATTTTTTAGTTCCGTACCAAAAATTTATAGCTAATTTAATAGCTACATTTTTTACTGCGTGAAAATCATGCATTTAAAACGCCACTAACGATTAGACAACTAACGACTCCTATAGGTAAGTTGCTTCCCCTAATTACAGCGGGTGCAATGTGTAAAAAATGTTACATTATTTAAGCTTTGTTTTACCATAAGTCCATATTCTCAAAATAACAATATTCATTATGGAATGCTACCATATTAGTAGTATGATAATATTTCTACGTTTGATATGGTCAAAATCCAGACTTTTAGATACTTATATTTTCCTGTAGGATTGATGTAATACAAAATATTTCGATTGGGAATTAAATATGCCATACCAATTGCGCAGATTTGAATGCAATAACCTTAGTGGTATTCCGTCTTTTGATGAAATTGCTCGTTTTCCTGATCTTAACTCAGCAGTGATGATGGCAAAAGTTTTATTTCAAGTGGAATACGGCAGCAATAAATTTGCTCCGCTGTATTTTCATGAATCACTTGCTTCTTTTTTTAATATCACCATCCCAAAAGAATTTCAAAAAAACAATGGCTTCCCTATTTCATGGATTACAACCAGTGACGATATTAATGAGTTACTAGATGATTGGTGGGAATCAGAAGAACAATTCATAATGTACCCATACTGGGAAATAGTAAGTGATAATGAAGTTTCTGCTATTCTAGCGCCTTATTATTGCTATATTGATAATCGCATTTTTCTCGACATGTTTCTCGACATGTACATTACCTAGAGGCTATGTAAACTATACCCTTTGCTTTTTTTTAACATCATTAACCTTTAACGTTGTTAAAAATCAGAGTCTCGCTCATCAGCATGCATTGCTCGCAGTCTCCATCCTATGCCTGGAATTAAATCAACAAAGTAATAGGATGCCCCCCTAGCACAACAAATGTAAATATAGCAGAAACCCATGCTATCCATGCTTTTTTTGTACGCTCATTTATAAATTCCCATGCCCATATTGATAGGGCAATTACTCCTAATGGAACCCCAAAGCGCAATATATTAGCAATAACATTCTCAAAAAAATCTGCAATGGGTCTGGGTTTCCCCCAAGCAACAATAACCCCCTCATATATCAAAGTAACAGAAATTAAACTTGCTATTGGGTGATTGCATAAAAATGATTTCATATCTTCAACTTTATTACGGATATTTATATGGGTGTCTAGTAATTTAGCAACGACTCTACCTTGCTCTCCAGTTCCTTCGGCCATTGGTCTTGTGGCACGTCCAGAATTAATCCCACTTCCTCGTCCGTCAGTTCCTTTTCCAGTTCGTCCCGCGTAAATTTTGCCACTAAGGCCGCTGCTATCAGCCTGCCCTGAAGCGTGGGTTGGGTTGTGGATTCCGAGTTGCTCATAGTTGTTGTATCAACTATCAAATTATCAAACTTTCCTGTTTTTATCCATTTTAATAGCCGCGCGGTTGTCCATTCATGAATCCAAGCAAGCCATATACCTATCGGAAATATAATTAACCCATACCAGGCTATTTTTAAATGAAAATTATAGTTCCTATGAAAATCGCTAAATAGATTGCCAAAGAACCTACTGAAACTACGTGGGTAGTCAATAGCTATGTCATATATAAGGCCAATAGTAAACATAGTAAAACCAGTACATATAATAACTAGCCCAACTCTTTGCGCTGGAGTTACTATAACCTTAATGGCTTTATTATAAAATTTCATTACAGTAGCACCAGTACAAGCACTTATATCCTCTTCGTATATAAATTTATTCATCGTTACGTTCCAACCAAAAAGAGAAGTATGACTCAAAATCCGAAAGACATCATGGGATTTCATAAGCAATAGGTAAGAAATCTCGAATAAATAACTTACTAATGCGACCAATTAGTTGAGCGACAGCAATAGCTCATATTGCCGACGTTGGTTGAGAGTAACCGACTGTCTACAGTTGGCCGTTACCTGCCTTTCAAACAGGATCATCCATCAAGTCACCCTCCGGTTCTATCCACAATAACGACCTACCGTCTTTAAAACGAATAACCAATTTAGGTGTATGGTAGTAAATGACAAGTTTTTATTTTCAGGTGAAGAACAATCTTATCGACTAACCGCCTAACAACTACTAGATTCTTTTGAAAACCTTGAATGCCAAACTCTCAAACAGGGTTGGCACATCCCATTCGGAGGGTGGTGCGGTTTTTTGATCTAATATTTTGCCCGATGATAGAACTGTCCTATGCTCCCCGTTCTTGAACACCATCATAAAGAGCCTATTCTTTTTGTTGGGTTTAATGTCCAACTTGGAACACATATCAACTATCTGATCCTTTTCATACTCATCGGATGAAATCAAATCAAGCATGTATTCCTCGACCTCATCATCTGAATACCACCGCCCCCCTACAAACGTTCGGATTTGAGCAACTACCCGTTTGATGGCTTCTGATAAACGAATTCGAAGTAGTTGCAGATCGTTTTCTTCTAGGTTATCCAACCTCCCAAGAAGATCTACAATTAAGTTTTGTTGAGCGGTGGCGTTAACACGATAATTAGTTAACCGTGTCACATCGTCTTTTTTTTGTTTTTTCTCCACCTCCAGTTTTTGGAGTTTGTCATTATTATCCTCAATTCTACCTATAATCATTTGAACCGCTGACCCGTCAGCAGCAGTTTCAAGGGCGTTAAGCAGCGTTTTATTGCGACTATCAATATCTAGCTTTTGTTGCTTGATGGATTCAAGGAGTAAATTCGTTTTATTTAATTCATCTTCAAAGTCTTGCCTTACATCAAGTACCCTAGCTAAATCAATATCCTTGCAAAAACTCAGGACCATTCGCTCAAAGTCGGTGTATTCCCATTGAATGTACTTGCATCCAAGACCTCTTCTGGCATTACTGCAAGCTATATATTTTGATTTTTTATGTTTTCCCTTTTGGTTTTGAACATGCCCGCCCATATTCATCGGACCGCCGCAATAACCACACTTTAATAGACCTGAAAAAAGATTACTAAGAGCCTGACCCTTTCTAACTCCCCCTCTATGTCGTCTTTCCGCACGAGCTGAGGCCACAAGAAACGACTCTTCCTTAGTCATAATCTCTGGATAGTAATTTGGAATGACCTCATAAAGTGACTCTTCACCATCACGCTGTAGTTTCAGATGTATATCGCCATATATAGCAGGATTCTGTAGAGTTTTTTGAATGTATGAGTTCTGCCAGCCATTAGCTGTACTAGAAAAAAGTGGTACGCCCTCTGTATTAAAAGTCTTTACAATTGTGGCAATACCGATGCCTTCAAGTGACATTTTGAAGATACGCTTTACGACTTCCACTCGTTCTGGAATAAACTCGAAACCTGTATCCCCATCACTTGGTTTTAACCAATAGGGGCAACGCTTTGTTAGACGCTTGTTATTGAGATTAAGCCTTTTTGCATCCCAGGCTGACCTTAGGCGATGGCTTTTCATTGCTGATTCTTCATTAGCCCGACTCATTATGGCTATCGAAACAATCAGGCTCGCCCAGTTATCATTTGCTTTCTTGTAGCTATAAACTTGGTTGTCAGAAAGTGTTACTATCACAATTCCATATCTCAGGATGCTTGTGAAAATCGTCAATGCATCTAACACCTTATCTCGGGACAATCGATCAAGGCTTTCAACTAAAAGATAAGAACCGACTTCGATTTGTTTTTCTTCTACGAGACGAAGAAAATGCCCTAAAGCTCCTTTTTCAAGATTTGATCTGTCGTAGGCTGATATGCCTAGATCCCGAAGATTCAAATCCGTATCCAATTCCAATCCATTCTTTGCTGCATAATTCTCAGACAATTTGACTTGTCGATCAAGGGAGTCACCTGCTAGTTGTTTAGCACTAGAAAACCGAATGTATGAATAAGCCTTGGGCATAGAATCTCCTCGAAAAAAAAACTATCAAATTGGATTATATGTTATTACGTTTTAATAGATAACACATTACTACAAGATGAATAGTCCCGGTTTTACGAAAAACATCCCATTGCCCTTGTTTTATACCAGTGCCATCACCTATAGTCAGTGCTTTTATTAAAGCAAGACTCGGACTGTTAGCCAAATTGGTTGACAGCTCATCAATAATAGCCTGCCGCCAGACAGCAATACTGTTCCAGACTGAATCACAGCCTAATAAAACGGGCTTTGGATTTGGACGTATATAGCCCGTAGCGCCAATACCTTCAGTGAAAAGAAAACGCTCATAATCAAAGCCACCGAGATTCATCGTGCCATGAACGCGCTTTAATTTAACGGTAAAAGTCCACTTTTGACCTGCTTTGATGGGTTGATCAGGGTAATACCAACTTAATTTTAATTTAGCCGGCAGCTGTTGTTTTACATTCGTAACAGGAATCTCAACACCTGTTCCTGACAGACTTGTGGCATTCACCTCATCCGTGGGGATCGCCACGCTAACTCCAGAAAGCCTTGGGGCATAAATCTTATCCATAGGAATAAAATCAAAGCGCACACGCCTGTCATCAACTTCCGGCAAGTCAGCAATAGTGCCGGCAATTTGAATTTCTTTACCCTCCAGTGATTCCGGCAAACGATCGGACAACCGATGCATTGCAAACACTATCGCCCATATTGAGCCGACCAGAAAAAATAGACACCGCCAATAACGCAACCATGCCATAATGCCCGCCACTAAAGCAATGACAATCAGCCATTTAATGACTGGCAATACCGACATTTGTTGCACAACTAATATTCCGGCTAGAAATGACAGAGCAGAAACAACCATTTTGCACCTTAATATTTTTAGATTAACAAAATCTATTTCAATTAGCGCGAACTTAATAATTTAACGATGCCAAAAGAATTGATTCGAAAACTGATCCACCGGTTCATCCCTGACCCTGAAATCATCAAACGACACAAGCACCTTCAGTTTCTTGGTGAAAAATTACACGAACCTAATCTCTGGCATTTGAATCGACGTTCTATTGCGCTGGCTTTCGCCGTTGGTCTGTTTTGCGCCTGGATCCCTGCTCCAATGCAAATGGCGTTTGCCGCTACCGGGGCAATTTATTACAGAGCCAATATTCCCATTTCCGTTGCATTAGTCTGGATAACAAATCCTGTCACCATGCCGCCACTATTTTATTTTGCCTATAAAGTCGGACTATGGTTTATGAATCAATCAACAAACACACAGGAATCGCAGTTTTCCTTAAGCATGATGTTTTCAGAACTTGGCGATGCCTGGCAGCCTTTTTTAACCGGTTGTTTTGTTATGGGTATTACTTCCTCGGTAATTGGCTACTTCGGGATTGAATATTATTGGAAATACCATGTGCGCAAAAAATGGGCAAAAAGACATAAAATAGACTGAGAAAAAATTAAAGGCAAAAAAACTTAACACTTTTGCCTTTATACTTTTAACTTTAGCCTAATATAACTCCATCTTCCATGTGCAAAACTTTGCCCATTCTCGCCGCAAGTTCATGATCATGAGTCACTACCAGAAAACTGACGTTCAACTCCTGATTTAATTCCAACATTAATTGGTAAACTTGGTCGGCTGTCTTACTATCAAGGTTTCCTGTGGGTTCATCCGCCAAAATTACACCGGGTTTGTTGATTAAAGCTCTGGCAACAGCGGCGCGCTGTCTTTCTCCGCCAGACAATTCGCCGGGTTTATGTTCAATGCGATGTTCCAATCCAACACGTTTCAATAACTCAATTGCACGAACAGTGGCGAGCTTTACCGACAGACCGGCAATTAACAGTGGCATTGCAACGTTTTCCAGTACGGTAAACTCACCCAATAAATGATGCGACTGATAAATAAAGCCCAAGGATTTATTACGCAACTTGGCTAATTGACCTGCACCAACTTGATTAAGATTTACACCGTCCAAAACCACGTTGCCACTGGTAGGCTTTTCCAGTCCACCCAGCAAATGCAACAAGGTACTTTTGCCAGAACCTGAGGCCCCCATTATGGCAACACGTTCACCAATACCAATATTTAAGTCAACGCCTTTTAAAACTTCAACATCCAATCCGCCCTGATTATATCGCATGGTCAACTGCTGGCATTGCAAAATGCTAGTATTATTCATATCTAAGGACTTCCGCAGGATTGATTTTAGCTGCCTGCCAGGCAGGATAAATGGTTGCCAATAAGGACAATAAAAAAGACATGCCGGCTATTGCATATACATCAGTCCAAACCAGTTTGGACGGCAATTCGGAAATATAATAAACATCAGCCGCCATAAACTGAACGTGAAACAATTTCTCAATGGCAGGCACGATAGTTTCAATATTTAAAGCCAACAAAACTCCGCCTACAGTGCCAAGACCGGTACCAACAACGCCAATCACAGCACCCAGTACCATAAAAATCCCCATTACTGAACCCGAGGTCAAACCCTGGGTTTTTAAAATAGCAATGTCGCCGCGCTTATCGGTAACCACCATCACCAATGTCGACACAATATTAAAAGCTGCCACGGCGACAATCAGCAACAGGATAATAAACATAACCCTTTTTTCTGTCTGAATCGCCCGAAAGAAGTTACTGTGCGCCAACGTCCAATCACTAACCTGATATTCCTCATACAAAGCGGTTGCAAGCCCATGAGTTATTTTCGGCGCATTGAACAAATCGTCCAATTTGATTCTAAGTCCCGAAACAGAACCTTCCAATCGAAACAACTTGGCCGCATCATCAAGATGAATCAGCGCCATGTTGCGATCGTATTCATACATACCGACTTTGAATACGCCCACAACTGTAAAGCGTCGCATCCTGGGCACAATGCCTGCTGGCGTGGAGTTAATCTGCGGACTGATGATGGTAATTTTATCACCCATAAAAACGCCCAAATAATTAGCCAGCTCTACGCCTAAAATAATGCCATACTCACCAGGCACCAAATCAGACAATTTGCCTTCTTTCATTTTATCCGCTACTTCTGACACTTTGGACTCGTAGTCTGGCAAAATCCCGGTCAGCATAGTGCCGCTAACGCGTCGATCGGCATTTATCATGACTTGTCCATTAATAAAGGGCGCAGTACCCTCAACATGCGGATAGTTTTTTAATTTTTGATCCAACTCCTGCCAATTATCCAATTGACCATATCTCCCCGTAACCGTCGCATGTGAGGTCATGCCAAGAATTCGCTCGCGCAACTCAGCTTCAAAACCGTTCATCACCGACAACACTGCGATCAATGCAGTAACGCCCAGCGCTATACCCAGAACGGAAGTTAAGGTAATAAATGAGATAAATTGGGTTCGACGCTTAGCCCGTGTATAACGTAAGCCGATATAAAAAATAAGAGGTTTAAACATGAAGCCTACAATTTAAAATTAAAAAATATAACTATTAGACAGTCAGAAAAATAGTACATAAATGGTTATGATTGAATTAAAAATGATTAAACCTTAAATCATCTAATTACCGCATAGAAAAATCGGTCCCAAACTTTATAACCAGCCAATCCCATCAAGTTATTGCCACTCGCGCAACATTCTGGCTTTCTCTGCACTGAGCGCAAAAACCGTATAAATTGAGGCCGTGATCAGTTAACTCATAGCCCAATTTTTCTGCAATTTCTTTTTGCCGTGTTTCAATAACTTCATCGGTAAATTCATCGACTTTCCCGCACTGCATGCAAAGTATGTGATCATGATGCGTACCTTTATCAAGCTCAAAAACAGAATTACCGCCATCAAAGTGATGTCGATTTACCAAACCCGCCGCTTCAAATTGGGTTAAAACCCGGTACACCGTAGCCAGACCGATCTCCTCATCTTCACTCAGCAAGATTTTATAAACTTGCTCAGCTGTCAAATGACGTTCATTAACCTGCTTCTCTAATATTTGTAAAATCTTGATCCTGGGTATGGTAACCTTTAGACCAGCATTCCTTAAATCATGAGTTTCCAACATTAATCTCCGTTTACATCATAGTGTGTGGACAGTTTTATAAAGAAGTCTGCTCATTGTAGCCTTTTTCAACTGCTTGGGCATGACAGTTTTATAGGAAAATTCTTTAACATCCTGTATGATTTTCAATTTTGAACCTATTCGCAGCCTCAAATGAGAAAGCCGCTTTTCGCTTTAAACTTAAATAACCACTTCACCAGCGGTATCCTTGCAATCTTTGTAAGTCTGTCACTAGCCTCCTGCACAACAATTCTAACCAACTTGCCCGGCGTCTACACCGCTGATGTCCAGCAGGGTAATATGGTTGACCAGACCATGATTGATCAGCTCAGACCGAGTATGAACAAACGGCAGGTGCTCTATATATTGGGCTCACCCATGCTGGTTGATTTTTTCCACCAGAAGCGCTGGGATTATCTCTATTCTGCGCAAATTGATGGCGGCGACCGACAACAAAAAAGAATTTCATTATTCTTCGAAAATGATCAACTGGTTGGAATTCAAGGTGATTTCAAACCTGGCGCAGTACCTGTTATCAAACCCTCCGAAGAAACCACGGTAGATGTTCCCAAAAGAGACCTTGAAAAAAGTCTTTGGGAAATGATTACCGGCTTATTTGGTTTCGATGGTATTGAAAACTCGCCAAAATCAAATAAATCAGATACTAAACCAGCACCCGGTTCAGTCGCTGACCAGTTACCTCTCTAATATTCAACATGTTTTACAATACTGCCAATATGGCAATTTGTGTAACTGATTTCTGGATGCATTGAAAATACATATCTTATTGAAACGGTATTTATGGGTTTGTACAAACTTACCTGATTTAATACTCATTGCTATAAAACCAGATTAAGTTACTGACTTAAAAATATAACGTTTTATTACTTCGACACCCTTTTACTTAAAAACCTAAATTTTAAAAACTGGAGAGCTATTTATGTCCGCACTTGAAATTATCACAATCCTGATTATTCTGGGTATAGCAATACAAATCTTTTTAAACTCAAGAAAAAACTCAGAACAAGAATCGTCAAAGTACGTTAAACCCGAAGAAAAAGCAGAACAAACCACACAGCCAACTCAATCAGAAGTCATTGAACTTGTCGAAAATCCACAAATCCCAGTAATTGACACCACAACTATTCCTGAACCTCAACCTACTGCGCATTCAAACCCAGACCTCCTTAGAATTTCTGCAACAGAAAACCATACTCATCTTCCTCAGGACTCAATTCTGAAACGGCATTACCTGACCCATTTGTTCAGCATGATTGAATCACTTGCTCCCGAAAAACCAACGGACTCAGTGCTTAGCCGTCATTATGATGCAATGCTGGCTGCCAAACTGGCAGAATGCTCTATTGATCAAAATACCACAGAACAACTGCATCATGATTATGAAAAATGTAAAATATTAGCTAATGGAGAGACTTCGTTAATTAAGCCACAAGAACAATTGATTGAAGTTTCTTGTACAAAAGACAACGTCAATCCACTTCCTCAGGATTCAATACTGAAAAGACATTATCTCACCCATGTTACCAGCATGATTGAAGCTCTTGCTTCTCCACGTCCAACAGATTCTGTTTTATGCCGCCATCACGATGCTCTAATTGCCGATAAGCTTGCGGAGTGCCTAAATAACCAGGCATCAATGCGGCAACTAGTTTGCGATTATGAAAGTCAAAAATAACAACTTTCACTAGAAGAACACAGGCAACACGATAAACTATGACGCTACAGCGCGTGTTGCCTGCATCGCACCAAAGTCCTCTCACTACCAAATAGTTTCGGCTCTAAAAATATACCCCTGCAGTCTTCTTCCAACAACTAACAGAATATTTGTTATGAAAAATCATAACAAATAACCTTTCCTGTAAAAGTAACCTAAAGTTCGATACGTATACCCAGCTCAATAACCCGCTCGACGGGAATTTTAAAAAACTCTATCGCACTTGAGGCGTTGTGAAATAAAAATCTGAACAACGGACGTCGCCATTTTGCCATCGGGCTTTTCTTCCTAAAAAAGAGTTTTTCACTACCGATAAAAAACGATGTCTTTTTAAAATCAATACTTAACCCTTCCTTAACGCACTGTTCTAAGGCTTGCCTCACATCAGGACTTTGCTGAAAACCATAATAAAGTTTTACTCGAAAGAAATTGTGATTCTCACCAAAAGCACGAATTTTAATCCGGTGTGCCACATCAACGTATGGTTCATCTTTAGTAACAATAGTTAGAACAATAATTTGTTCATGCAACACATGGTTATGCTCAAAATTATGTAAAAAGACCTGCGGCACACCATGCAAACTCTTAGCCAGATAAACGGCAGATCCTTTAGCAGTAACCGCCTCATGGCTAATTATTTTATCCTCCAGATCTTCAAATAACATCCGCCGCTCATCCATGTGTTCCGCTAACATGGCGCGCCCCTTAATCCAGGTGGTCATCAATAAGAACAGCACAGATCCTATAACTAAAGGCAACCAACCGCCCGTCGGTATTTTTAGACTGTTAGAGGAAAGAAACAAGAAATCTACCGTTAAAAAAATCGTCAAAAAAGTAAAACTGGCCAAAGCTTTCCATTGCCAAAGCTTTTGAATAACAATAAATACCAAAACAGTATCAACGATCATAGTGCCGGTAACCGCAATTCCGTAAGCAGAAGCAAGTGCGGATGAAGATTTAAAAGTCAACACCACTACAAAAACACAAACCATTAAAATCCAATTTATCGCTGGAATATAAACTTGCCCTACTTCTCGACCTGAAGTGTGGAGAATATTCATACGAGGACAATAGCCCAACTGTATAGCTTGTCTGGTTACTGAAAATGCACCTGATATTACGGCTTGCGAGGCAATCACGGAGGCCAGTGTAGCCAAAAGCAGTAAGGGATACATAGCCCAGGTCGGCGCAAGCAAATAAAACGGATTTTTCACCGCTTCAGGATGTTCAAGAAGTAACGCTCCCTGACCAAAATAGTTAAGCAATAAAGCAGGAAAAACGAAACTGAACCACGCGTAACGGATAGGTTTTAGGCCAAAATGCCCCATGTCGGCATAAAGCGCTTCAGCACCGGTTATTGCCAAGACTACCGCACCCATTATCAAAAACGATTCCCAGCCCAATTCCAACAGCAAATGAATCGCGTAATACGGATTAACCGCTGCCAATACGCCGGGAGCATTAATAATATTATTTACACCAAGACCGCCCAAGGTAACAAACCAAAGACACATAATCGGCGAAAACATTTTTCCAACAGTGCCTGTACCTTTAGCTTGGACTAAAAATAAAGCGACCAGTACCGCAATTGCAATCGGTAATATATAACGGCTTAATGCGGGTGAAATTATTTGCAAACCTTCGACCGCACTTAAAACCGAGATTGCGGGGGTAATAATGCCGTCGCCGTAAAACAAGGCAGCACCGAGCAAACCAATAGTAATAATAAAGTTGGTTTTTTTGGGATTACCGGTAGCACTTTGTAGAGCAAAGGTCATAAGCGCCATGATTCCGCCCTCACCTTTATTATTAACCCGCATAATAAAAGTCGCGTATTTTATTGCTACCACCAAGGTTAGCGCCCAAAAAATAAGAGACAGTACGCCTAACACATGAAGCTTATCAATTGGTAAATGGCTACCGAAAATTTCCTTAACCGCATATAAAGGACTGGTGCCAATATCTCCAAATACCACACCGATTGCACTCAGTGCTAAAACGGTTACCTGTTGCTTGGAATGGCCCTGTGAACTTGTCGACATAGTAAATAATGTATTAATAAAAAATTAGCAAGAAATCAACTGGATATCGTTATGCTTTTTACGCAACACTATTTCCTGTGTAACGTGGCATTAAAAAAACAAATAGCTCAGAAAAAAGCCGGACATTGCTGCCCGGACAAATAATTAATTTAATATCCCATAAACATTGGGAGCAGACTAAAAATAACGCCCATTCAAAAGGAAATGCGCAACGATGCTACCAAAGTAACCCAATGCGATAACAGGCGCCCATTTCAAATGACTAGTAAAGGTGTAAATTCCTTTGGCTTGCCCCATTAAACCCACTCCAGCGGCCGAACCTACCGCCAACATACTGCCGCCCACACCGGCGGTCAATGTTACCAGCAACCACTGTCCTTCCGAAATATCCGGCGCCATAGTCAATACTGATAGCATAATAGTGCCGTTATCCACGAATGCAGAAGCAATACCCACCAAAATATTGGCTACAGTGGGATCAATACTGCCATAAAGATGGTGGGATGCCAATTCCATATAGCCAATGAAACTTAAGCCACCGACACCAACCATTACGCCGTAAAAAAACAACAAAGTATCCCATTCAAGGTTGGCGACTTTCTGGAAAATATCAAAGGGTAGCTCCTTAGAAAGCTGCAAATTCACCTCAACTTGCGGACTGTTCATGCGTTTCATTGCCCCGAAATAATCAATTTTGACATCAGTCAAATCCACTGGTGTCAATATAGGATGAGAGTCACGGGTTTTTTGCAGGTAATAACTAAAAAACTTTAGATAGGTCAAGCCCATCATCATCCCAGCAGCAGGTGGCAAACCCAGAAAGTTTTCAAAGCAGGCCGAGGTAATAATGGTCAACACGAACAAAAATATAATTATCCAGCCGCCCCGCCTCATAGCCTGAACTTCCATTACTGCTGCGGGTCTTTCTTGCGGGATAAAGAAATTCATTACAGCTGCAGGTATTACAAAGTTGACAATAGCAGGAATCAACAGGGAAAAGAAATCGGCAAACGGCACTACGCCTTTTTGCCAAACCAGCAAGGTGGTGATATCACCAAAAGGACTGAAAGAACCGCCTGCATTAGAGGCTACCACAACATTTATACAAGATAAGGTAACAAAGCGAGGACAATCTTTACCCATAGCCAAAATAACCGATCCCATCAGTAAGGCGGTAGTAAGATTGTTACAACCGGACGAAATGAAGAACGCCTGAAAGCCTGTAATCCAGAATAATTGCCGATAACTAAAATTCTTACTTAACAACCAGACCCGCAAACTGTCAAACACTCCTCGATCTTCCATGGCATTCAAGTAAGTCATTGAGACCATGATGAACAAAAACAGTTCACCATAACTTTCAAGAGTCGTGCGGAACGCTACTCCGACTTGTTCGTTCATTCCATGCTTAGTATAAATAATGGCAATAAAAATCCAGATGAGACTTGCCGCAAACACCATAGGCTTGGATTTTTTTAACTCAGTAACTTCCTCTGTCATGGCAAGAATGTAGGCCACAGCAAAAACAATCAACGCCAAATAACCAGCCCAATGCTGAGTCAGATCCAGGCGTTGCGTTTGACTTATAGCAAGTGCTTCTTCAGCTGCTGTTGCTATAGAAGGAAGAAACAACGCGAGTAACGATAGATTATATTTTGAGCAAAGTAGCGATTTCAGCCACTTAAAAAACAGATAAGTTTTATGAACAGTAAAGTCGTATTTATCAAATACATTTTTGACTAGGAAGGTTTTAATAAATAATAACGAAAATATCGGTAACAAAAAAACGTATATAAACACTTCAATGAGATGAGGGAACATGAAAATCCGCTATATAAAAAGTTAACTTAACAGTATGTTAATGTGCAATCACACTATTGGCAATCACTGTGAACCTTGAAGCCTTGATTTCGTTGACCACAGGACGGAAAATATCCAACTTATCTGAAGTTCATATTTTCGGAAAAAATATTCGCCTATTTTATACTGCCCAATGAATAACACATGGCGAACATAGTTTTGCCATATACACTGCTAAAAGCCAATTGATATTAAATGAAAAGAAAATCGATAAGATCAAAAAAAATACTGTCAAATCAATGCTGACAACATTTTTATAACACTATTTTTTTAGAAACTTCGCCATTGACGCAGCACGATCAACAGCGACTTTTTGCACATTGGGACGCGCTTCCAGAAGTAGCATATAAGCTTTCACATTAGGAATGTATTCTGCGATCAGATCAGTTCCGTATATTTTTTGACTGGTCGCACTGACCATGAAAAAATGCAGCCAAGCGACGCAATCTGCCGCAGTGTAGGCATCACCTGCAATATAAGGCGAAAACTTTGCCAGCCGCCCTAGGCCCTTTAAGCCTATAATCAAGCGCTCTTTTACTTCATTTTTGGTTTCTTCTGAAACTGTGCCTCCAAAAAATGCTTCTTTATACAATCGGCGTGCGTGCAATTCGAGATTAAGTTCCAGATGCTGAATTAATTCGCGACATTTTGCCCGCTCAAAAGTATCGGCCGGATAAAGCGATATTGCCGGATATGCGTCCTCCAAATATTCAAGAATAACTTGAGATTCCGACAAACTACCCTGTTCAGTTTCAATGAACGGTATTTTCCCCAGTGGAGAACGCTTCAACAATGCTTCATCTTGCGAGGGCAGCACTTCTTCCTCAGTAAAGGCTATTCCTTTTTCAAGCAATACAAGTTTGGTTTTATTATAATAATTGCTAACCGCAAATCCGCATAAATTAATCATGGCATTCTCCGAATTGATATATAAGAAATTTTAAAATGATGCGTCAGAAACATATCTAACAGCTAGCTTATTTGTGCTTTTTCGCCAAATGTCGACCACAAATTGTCTTGACCGTTTTTTATGTCGGCCTTTGGTCGTTTCAAGCAAAAAACTGACTACCGATAAATCATCCATGAGACGAACCGATACATTTTGAATATTGACGCTTGCAAACTGTTTTGCAGTTTTCAACCATTCCGCCTTGGTCTGTCTCTCGTTAGGCTTAGCCGAACAAACTTCAAAATCATAGGCTAATAGTGCATCTTCCTTGTTTACATTTTTAATCAATACCATCAATTCCTGTTCTCGCAACGTGTACTCTGCTACATCACGAGGTCTAACTTGAGCACTTGAACCCGGAGGCACCAATGCCATTTCGTGACTAATAGCCGCTTCTGATAACAAAAGCATAATAATAAAAAGACATCCATGTATTGGTTTTCTGTACATTTTAAATCACCAAAATACAGCATAAAAAGTATCCAACAGCTATACAAAAAAAGGGATTGTGACACATCACAACCCCTTTTTTATAAACTCAAAACCGCTTATTAATTAAAAACAATTTTGGCTATTCAACTTCGACTTCTTTCATACTTAATCGAACTCTGCCTTGACGGTCAATTTCAAGAACCTTGACCCTGACCAAATCGCCTTCATTCAATCTGTCGCTGACTTTATCAACGCGTTCATCTGAAATTTGCGAAATATGAACCAAGCCATCTTTACCGGGAAGAATGGTAACAAAAGCACCGAAGTCCATTAATCTGACTACTTTGCCTTCATAAACTTTACCCACTTCAACTTCTGCAGTAATTTCTTCGATCAAGCGACGTGCTTCTTCGCCGGCTGCTTTATCAACAGAAGCGACTTTAACTATACCATCATCTGTCAAATCAACACTGGCACCGGTCTGTTCAGTAATGCTGCGTATTGTTGCGCCGCCTTTACCGATAACTTCACGAATTTTAGCCGGATCGATTTTGAAAGTAATGATACGCGGTGCGAAATCAGACATTTCTTCACGCGTAGTCGACAAGGCTTTATTCATTTCTTCCAGAATATGCAAACGACCGTGTTTTGCTTGTTCCAGAGCTGCCTTCATGATTTCAGCGGTAATGCCATCTATTTTAATGTCCATTTGTAGCGCTGTAATGCCGTTTACGGAACCAGCAACTTTAAAGTCCATATCGCCAAGATGATCTTCATCACCCATGATGTCTGACAATACAGCAAAGCTATCGCCTTCTTTAATCAAACCCATTGCAATACCTGCAACCGGTGATGTTATTGGTACGCCAGCATCCATTAACGCCAAACTGCTACCACAAACAGATGCCATCGAGCTTGAACCATTGGATTCTGTAACTTCAGAAACGACGCGAATGGTATACGGAAACTCTTCCATGTTAGGTAACACGGCAGCAACACCACGTTTTGCCAAACGACCATGACCAATTTCACGACGCTTAGGTGACCCAACAAAACCAGTTTCGCCAACACTGAACGGAGGAAAGTTATAATGCAACATGAACGGCTCTTTATATTCACCCGCCAAAGCATCGATAATTTGAGCGTCACGTTGTGTACCCAAAGTAGCGATGACCAACGCCTGAGTTTCACCACGAGTAAATAATGCCGAACCATGAGTTCTTGGCAATACGCCAGTTCTAACGGTAATCGGTCTGATTTTATCTAAAGGACGACCGTCGATACGCTTGCCTTCGTTAAGGATAGCGCTACGAACAATGCTATATTCCAGATGCTCAATGATGCCGCGTATGTCACTTTCTGCATACTCGCCATTAGCTACAAGCTTTTCAACAACGGCATTTCTAATATCTTTAAGTTGTTCTTGTCTAACCAGTTTTTCTGCAACTTGGTAAGAAGCTTTAATACCCGCTTCAACTTCTGCAGTAACCAATTTTTTAAGCTCGGCATTAACTTCTGGAGCAACCCATTCAACAACCCCAGCACCGGCTTCAGAAGCAAAATTATTAATCGCATTAATGGCAACCTGCATTTGCTGATGCCCAAACAAAACAGCACCCAGCATCACTTCTTCTGACAAATTGTCAGCTTCAGACTCAACCATTAATACCGCATGCGCCGTTCCTGCAACAACTAATTCCAACTGCGAGTCTTTCAATTCCGAAGGTGTTGGGTTCAACAAATACTCACCATCTTTATAACCAACCGTTGCAGCGCCAACAGGTCCGTTAAAAGGTAAGCCTGAAACAGCAAGAGCAGCAGAAGCGCCTAATAAAGCAGGGATTTCAGGATCAACATCTGGATTTAATGAAACAACAGTTGCAATAATCTGGACTTCATTGGTATAGCCCTCTGGGAATAAAGGACGAATTGGACGGTCAATCAGACGGGATGTTAATGTTTCCTTTTCGCTCGGACGTCCTTCTCTCTTGAAAAAACCACCGGGAATTTTACCCGCTGCGTAAGCTTTTTCTTGATAATTGACTGTCAACGGGAAAAAGTCGCCACCGCTTGCCTGTTTTTTACCGACAACGGTGACCAACAATGTTGTGCCATCAACGTCAATCATGACCGCTCCGTCAGCTTGACGGGCTATTTCACCAGTTTCTAATTTAACAAGTCGATTGCCGTACTGAAATTCTTTCCGGATAGGATTCACTATAAGGTTCCTTTGCGTAAGTTTATTGAGGAATGGTTGCAGGTTACACCAGAATAGTCTTCTCTGGTATAACCCGAACTACAGGAAAAACGGCACAGGATGTTGTACCGTTTTTTTTGTTCTGTTACTTACGTAAACCGAGACGTTCAATCAATGTACGGTAACGGGTTAAGTCTTTGTTTTTTAAATAGTCCAGCAATTTGCGACGTTGATTAACCATGCGCAATAAACCACGACGAGAATGATTGTCTTTTTTGTGTTCTGCAAAATGCGGTGTCAAATGAGTGATGTGCGCTGTCAATAAAGCCACTTGGACTTCAGGGGAACCAGTATCGGTTTCAGACTGACGATATGCTTCAACGACTGCTTTTTTTTGTTCTGCTGTAAAAGGCATTTGTAATCCCTATGTAGATTAAAATTTAAAATAAAGCCGCCTACAAGACGACTCCTTAAGTACACTGTTTCCACGATAGGGTGTAGAAACAGTTGTATTCTTGCTTATGTAGCCGGGTTTTGCAGCTACAAATTAAACATTCTTTTAGGGGTTAGTTTACCATCCAAAGACAGTTCCCCCAAGCCTAAAAACAGTGTTTCTTTATACATACGAACTGTATCCGGCTCTGTGCTTTGCATTATTCCCGAATTTATACTTGCCAATACAATGCACTGCCCCTGTTTTATGCAACTTGCCTGATCCTCAGACAACTGTACCGCAGGCAAGCCTTCCAGGGGCTTATCAACATTAAGCAGGCATTGATTCAGACTTTGCTGATCCATAGCCTTTAACTGTTCAATGGTTGTAGCCTGCTCAATTTTAAATTGCCCGGCTGCAAGTCGACGCAATTCCTTTACCGTTCCACCGCAACCCAAATCATGCCCTATATCTTCCGCCAAGGAGCGGATATAAGTACCTTTTGAACAATAAACGTCCAAAGACAACAACTCAGGTTCAGAAATCAATTGTTCGGAACTGGTCAGCAATTTAAGCTCGAAAATAGTAATTCGCCGGGCTTTACGCTCAACCGTTTTACCCTCTCGCGCCAATTCATAAAGCTTTTTACCGTTAAGCTTCAAAGCCGAATACATCGGAGGGACTTGATCAATCTCTCCGGTAAACTTTTCAAGACAGTTGTTTATATCGTCGATAGCTAGCTTGGGAACAGGCTTCGTCTCAATCACTACGCCTTCCTGATCACCGGTATCAGTCATTACCCCGAGCTGAACTAGCACTTGATAACGCTTATTGTCATCGAGCATTAACCCCGATACCTTGGTCGCCTCGCCAAAACAAAGCGGCAACAAGCCGGTAGCCAAGGGATCAAGACTGCCGGTATGACCCGCTTTATTGGCATTAAACAAATGCCTGACTTCCTGCAAGGCTCGGTTTGACGAAACACCCAAACGCTTGTCCAATAATAAAATGCCGTGAACATTAAGCCCGGACTTACGCTTACTCATCTATTAACCTTGGTCTGGACTATCCTGAACTGCTTCCAAAGGTCGATTCAAGTCACGCGTATCCAAATCACTTAAAAGTTCCGAAACCCGCATACCGGTATCAAAAGAATCATCGTAATGAAATCTCAACTCGGATATATGTCTTAGACGCATCCTTTTTGCCAATTGATGTCGAATAACAGGCGATATCTCATTAAGCAATTTTACATTGGTTTTTTTACCTTGCTCATCGACATTCAAAACAGTGACATACACTTTAGCAACGGCAAGGTCTTTAGTTACCACAACTTCATTGATAGTTATAAAACCCAAGCGGGAATCATCAATATCGCGTTGCAAAACCAACGAAAGCTCTTTTTGCATCTGTGATGAAACACGAGCATTACGACCAAATTCTTTAGCCATAAAGTTTATAGTTCCCGTTTAACTTCGATGCGTTCAAATACTTCGATTTGGTCACCCGGCTGCACATCATTGTAGTTTTTAACACCTATACCACACTCCATACCCATCTTGACTTCGGCGGCGTCATCTTTGAAGCGACGTAAAGATTCCAACTGTCCTTCATAAATCACCACGTTATTACGCAGCACACGAATAGGCAGATTTCTCTTCACAAAACCATCAACAACCATACAGCCAGCAACTGCTCCAAATTTTGGTGATTTAAACACATCGCGCACTTCGGCAAGACCGACAATTTGTTCTTTAATTTCCGGAGCCAACATGCCACTGATGGCTTTTTTAACTTCATCAATCGCTTCGTAAATAATGCTGTAGTAATGCAGGTCGATGCCTTTCTCTTCGATCAGTTTTCGTGCAGTCGCATCCGCTCTGACATTGAAACCCATCAGAATCGCACCGGAAGCCAAGGCCAAATTGGCGTCACCTTCATTGATACCACCCACACCGCCAAATACGACTTTAACTTCAACTTCATCATTCGACAAGGCAACCAACGAACCACGCAAGGCTTCCAAACTACCCTGAACATCGGTTTTAATTACCAAATTAACGCAGGCAAGATCACCCGTGGTCATTCTGGCAAAAACCTCATCAAGTTTTGAAGCTTGTTGAACTGCATGTCTGGACAATTTTTTACGGTCTTCACGATGCTTGGCCAAATCTTTGGCTATACGTTCGTTTTGTACCACCAAAAATTCATCACCTGCATTTGGCGTACCTGATAGACCTAAAATTTCAACTGGCGCACAAGGTCCGGCTTCTTTAATGACAACGCCATTCTCGTTAAACATGGCTCGAACACGTCCATACTCATGACCACAAAGCACCATTTGACCGCTTTCCAACGTACCTTTTTGAATCAATACGGTTGCTACGACACCACGGCCTTTATCAAGTCTTGATTCTATAACAATACCTGAGGCGGCCCCTTCAATAGGCGCTTTTAACTCAAGAATCTCAGTTTGTACAATCAAGGCTTCGATTAAATCATCAATGCCTTCACCGGTTTTTGCTGAAATTTTCAGGAACTGAACATCACCACCCCACTCTTCGGCAAGCACGTCTATCGTAGATAGCTCCTGCATTACCTTATCAGGATTGGCATCGGGCTTATCGATTTTATTCATCGCCACAATAATCGGCACATTAGCCGCTCTGGCATGCTCGACAGCTTCCTTGGTTTGCGGCATTACGCCATCATCAGCGGCAACCACTACAATTACCACGTCAGTAACATCAGCGCCACGAGCACGCATTGCGGTAAACGCAGCATGACCCGGTGTATCCAGAAAGGTTACTGAACCATGATCGGTTTTAACCTGATAAGCACCAATATGCTGTGTAATACCTCCCGCTTCACCTGCGGCAACGCGGGTTTTACGAATATAATCCAACAACGAAGTTTTGCCGTGATCGACGTGCCCCATGATGGTGACAATAGGAGCGCGCGGCATTTCAACGCGATTATCCTCTTCTTGTGCCTCAGCCAGCATTTCCTGCTCAAGATCATCATCACTTTGCATGATGGCTTTATGACCCATTTCCTCAACCAAAATCACCGCAGTTTCCTGGTCGATACTTTGATTGATAGTCGCCATAATGCCAAGCTTCATAAGTTGCTTAATCACCATCGCGGCTTTAACACTCATCTTTTGAGCAAGATCAGACACAATAATCATTTCTGGAATTGTGACTTCTTTTACAACAGGCTCTACCGGCATTTCAAATTGATGCTTACCATCAGCCTTTACAGATACACGCTCGGCTTTCTTGCCTTTTTTCTTGGGCTTTTTCGAATCTCTGCCACCAGGAGCAGCTCTCGTACTCTCCTCCTGTTTTTTCCTATGCAGTACTTCCTGTTTAGCCGAGGCTTGTTGCCTTACTTTATCAGCGTTTCTTTTTATTGATTCTTCAAGCCGAATATCTTTTTCCTGCTGCCTTTTCTTGGCTTCTGAAGATTCTTTCATTTTAGCCTGCTTTTCAACATCGAGCTTCACGTCTAATGCTAGGGGCAAATCATCAATGTCATCTTCAACATCAGAAGATTCCTGTTGCGCAATCGAGGGTTCCACATCAATGCTTTCGACTTCAGACACTTCAATCTCCTCAATTTTCGAGATTTGTTCCACTATTGCCTCAACGACTGGCTCAACTATTGATACATCAGACTTTGGTTGCAAGACGACTTCAGGTACTTTCACGGATTCTTCTGTTAATGCAACAGTTTCAACGACATTAGTTACCCGCTGATTAAGCGCAGCTTTTGCCAAATCCAAATTTCTTTGGTCGTCGGACTCAATTACTTCAGCACGCTTTACATAGGTTTTTTGTTTACGAACTTCTACACTGATTGTTTTTGTGCTACTACCCGGCACACTGACCTGCTTCAGTTCACTTACCGTTCTACGCTTTAACGTTACACGCTTTAGTGTGCCTTCAGCGGCATCTTCATCCTTGCCATGGCGTTTACGCAAATGCGCAAGCAACTGCATCTTTTCATCTTCATTGATAACATCATCAGGAGCACTCGCAGATAAACCCGCTTCTTTCAATTGCTCTAATAATCGTTCCAGAGGTATTTTTACTACCTCAGCTAATTGCCGTACCGTTTTATTACTCATTTCATACCCCTTACCTACTCGCCTGTTCCTCAGCAAACCAAGGCTCACGCGCCTTCATAATCAACTTTGCCGCCCGATCTTCGTTCATTCCCGAAAAATCCAACAAATCATCAACTGCCTGCTCTGCCAAATCATCCATCGTAATAATGCCGTGACTGGCCATTTCATAAGCCAACTCACTGTTCATACCTTCCATTTCCAGCAAATCCTTTGCAGGCTCGGCTGTTTCAATCTTTTCTTCGGCTGCAATAGCACTAATTAATAACGCATCTTTTGCGCGGCTTCTAAGTGCAATAACCAAGTCTTCATCAAAGCCCTCAATTTCCAGCATTTCACTGACAGGGACATAAGCGATTTCTTCGACGGTATTAAAGCCTTCCTCAACCAGAATTAGAGCAATATCTTCATCGACACCCAACTGCTCAACGAACAACTGAATAATTTTATCCGCTTCGGCCTCACTATTTTGTTCAGCTTTAGAAGCATCTATGACGTTCAATTCCCAACCAGTTAATTGCGTTGCCAGACGTACATTCTGCCCGCCACGACCAATAGCCTGCGACAAGTTTTCTGAACTGACTGCCAAATCCATGCTGTGTTTGTCTTCATCAACAACAATAGACTGAATTTCAGCGGGTGACATAGCATTGATCACAAACTGGGCATCGCTAGGATTCCACAGAATAATATCAACACGCTCTCCAGCAAGTTCATTAGAAACCGTTTGAACTCTTGACCCTCTCATGCCTACGCAGGCGCCAACCGGATCTAATCGTGGATCATTACCCTTAACAGCAATTTTGGCTCTAGCCCCCGGATCACGAGCAGCACCCATCACCTCGATCAAGCCTTCGCCAACCTCAGGCACTTCGAGACGGAACAAGGCAATCAACAGCTCTGGTGCCGTCCGACTAACAAATAATTGAGGTCCTCGTGGCTCTAAGCGCACATCTTTCAAGTAACCTCTGATTCTATCGCCAATACGAATGGCCTCACGAGGAATCATATCTTCTTTGGCAATATAGGCTTCAACATGCCCACCTAAATCAAGATAAACACTGCCTTTCTCAATTCGTTTTACAACACCGGTGATTAACTCACCTACACGACTACTATATGCATCGACAATTTTCTTGCGCTCAGCTTCCCGGACTTTATGAATAATAACTTGCTTCGCAGTTTGCGCAGCAATCCGACCAAAATCAACCGATTCTATTTCCTCTTCAACCAAATCGCCAATTTGCACATTCGAATCATCCAGTCTTGCTACTTCCAGTAAAACTTGTGATTCAGGGAATTCGACATCGCCGTCAATATTAATATTGGCGTCAACCACTTCCCAACCTCTGTAAGTTACATAGTCACCAGATTTTCTATCAATACATACGCGCGCTTTAATTTGATTCGCATGACGTTTAATTGTGGCAGCTTCCAAGGCAGATTCTATCGCCTGAAAAATTACTTCTTTTTCAATATCTTTTTCATTTGAAAAAACATCTACTACCAACAAAATTTCTTTATTTGCCACTACGCCCTCCTTTTCCAATTAAATACTCAGGAACCAATTTCGCCTTGCTCATCGCGATAAATGGAACCTCAAAAACTTGATCGCCTTCCTGAAGTGAAATAATTTCACCTTCAACTTTTACTATTAGCCCTGTAATTTTTCTACGACCGTCAATAGCTTTAAACAAATGCACGAGCACCGTACTGCCGACATATCGTTCAAACTGACTCACTTTAAAAAAAGGCCTGTCTGCACCAGGTGAAGAAACCTCCAAATGGTAATTACTTGTTATCGGGTCTTCAACATCCATAACACCGCTTATTTGATGACTGACCTTAGTGCAATCCTCAACCAAAATTCCATTTTCAGCATCAATATAGATTCGCAAAAGCCCATGTTTAGGGTGAGGATTATATTCAATGCCAACGCATTCATAACCTAAACCTTCAACAATTGGCTCGATTAGATTAACCAAATGTTCAGGTGCCTGTTTCATTTTGTCCTCACTTACTTTCGCACAAAAAAAAAGAGCCGAAGGCTCTTCCATTAACATTCAACCAACGGCCTCTATTCACCAAAGCCTAGAAAATAAAAAACCCCAAAATGGGGTTCTAAGCAAAACATCCTTATAATGCACTTATAACTGCATTCCTTGCAGCACCATATATGGTAGCGGGGGCAGGATTTGAACCTACGACCTTCGGGTTATGAGCCCGACGAGCTACCAAGCTGCTCCACCCCGCGATTGATTTAATTATTATAGGGCATTCTCAATTATAAGCAACTTATATTTCAATAACTAATGCCTGCCGACCATTTCACATATTCATGCCTAATATAACATTGCCTTGCCAAATCAGTTATTTTTAACCGAAGACTTCTAAATCATTGCCATTTTATCCTGGACATAAGCCTCCAGATCCTCAAGAATCTGAATATTTGCTTGCCCAGTACTTCGCAATTCTTCTAATCGACAAACATACTCGTCCAATAAAATCCCAGCTCCCAGCTGATAATCCTTTAATTTATTATCACAAAACGTATTCCATTTTTGCAATTCAAATGAAGTTAATGTTTGCGGATAATTTCGACTGCGGTATCTGAACAACATTTCAGGCAACCGCTGATCAGTAAACGAAAAGACAGTCTTTGCCAATTGCTCTGAAGACATCTGTCTAATTTTATTCATTTGTTTTTTATCATTCTCAGAAAAAAAACCGCCACTGTAAATCCTTAAATCAGGATCTAATTGGCCACGCTCACCGTCACTTCCATCCTGTTCCGTGTAATTCTGTCCGCTAAAAACCGCAGCAAGCTTTTCGCCTAAGCCGACCGCACTTTTTATTTTCTGACTATTGGTAATACACATATCAACATTCAGGCTTAGCCTCAATTTATCTTCATCCCTAATGACAGACAGTGGCGCCAAAACAGGACATTTATTGATATGGATAGTCTTTAACGGAATTCTTGTTTCACCTTCCGGCAAATCAGCCGTTGCGGTAAAAATTCTTTTTTGTATCTCTTCTACAGACAAGCTGAACATGGGTTCAGGGTCAACGGAAAGATCGTAAACGATAACACCATTATTATTAGTCGGGTGCTTACAAATCGCAACGACAATGGCAAGGCAACTCTTAATGGCTGGATATTTACCTGACACGTGCACCAAAGGCTTAAAACTATCCAGCATTAGCAAATTCAAAGCATCAGCTTTAACCCGATTTTTAAATAAAAAATCATAGAGTTTTGGCTGTGCCTGCTTGACCAACTTGGTTATTGCAATTGTGGCATAGACATCAGAAAGCGCATCGTGCGCCGCCTCATGGGCAATATTATTGGCTTGCGTCAACTGCTCCAACCTGAAACTGGGACCACCTTGCTCATTATCCGGCCAGTTAATTCCCTCTGGGCGCAAGGCCCTTGCCGCTCTGACGACATCTATCAAATCCCAGCGAGAATTTCCATTTTGCCATTCTCTGGCATAGGGATCATAAAAATTTCGGTATAAACAATTTCGGGTGACTTCATCATCAAAACGTATGCTGTTGAAGCCTAAAGTACAGGTATTTGGCTGGGTTACTTGTTCATGAATTAAACGTATAAACTCTGCCTCACAAACACCTTTTTGATCTGCAAGCTGAGGAGTTATACCTGTAATAATACATGCATCAGGATGAGGGAGACAATCTGCGGCCGGCTTGCAATAGATGACTAAAGGATCATCGACAATATTAAAATCTAAATCGGTACGAATCCCCGCAAACTGGACCGGCCGGTCTCTTCGAGGATCTGTACCAAAAGTTTCGTAATCATGCCAATAGAAAGTTTGATGATCATAACTACGGTTACTCATATCAATTAAATTGCAACCAGAGCCCTTAACACATCGGTACGACTGATGACGCCCACGAACACCGAATCTTCAAAAACAGGGATACTTCGGACTGAAGATTTCTGAAATTTCTCTGCCAGATCAACGATACTTGAAGAAGCATCTACACTGACAGTTTCCGTGGTCATATAATCACCGACCTTACCACTCATACCCTGATTGTAGACGCTATCTAAAAACACCTTCATACCATCTTTTTCAGAAAACATGCCCAGCATATGTCCTTTTGAATCAATAACCGGAGCACAGGTTATTTTATGCTCAAGTAATTTCTTGATCGCGTCAATAACATGAGTTTCCTGGCTCAGCGTAACCAATTTTTTCGTCATATAATCTGCAACAGTAATTTTTGCCAACATAGTGAACTCCTGATTGTTATTATTATAAAAAAACTTACCTGGGTCAGCGCACCCCAAAGGTCTAACCTACAACTCCTGAACTGGCCTCTGCTTCCATCTTTTTCCTTTTATCGCATTTCTCCACACAAACACATTCCGCCTTGCTCATGCCGCCGCCGCAAGAACCTTTAATTGCGCGTCGACCAAAAATAACACCTATTGCCATAATTGCAATAACAATTAACATCACTGCAAAAGTTATTAAAAACATAGTCATGGCTGCTTCTCCTAAAATTTCTATAATTCACTAATAAAAAAAACGAGGATAAGACTAAGCCTACCCTCGTTTTTATTTTTACATGCCCTTAGCTACCATTAATAACCACTCAAGTAGACAGGAACTATTTGTCAATTAACCGCCAAAATCATCCAACATAATGTTTTCAGGTTCTACGCCATTATCCAACAACATTTTGATGACTGCCGAGTTCATCATTGGCGGTCCACACATGTAAAACTCACAATCTTCCGGTGCCGGATGATTTTTCAAATACTCTTCAAAAAGAACATTATGAATAAAGCCGGTGTAACCCGTCCAGTTATCATCCGGTAAAGGATCTGACAACGCAACATGCCATTCAAAATTGTCATTTTCTTTGGCTAGCATATCAAAATCTTCTACATAGAACATTTCTCGTTTGCTGCGCGCACCATACCAGAATGACATTTTTCGCGTCGATTTGATCCGGCGTAATTGGTCAAAGATGTGTGAACGCATCGGCGCCATACCTGCACCACCGCCCACAAAAACCATTTCCGCTTCAGTTTCTTTGGCATAAAACTCGCCATAAGGACCTGAAATAATACATTTATCACCCGGTTTCAAGTCAAAGATATAAGAAGACATGATACCAGGCGGAACGCTATCAGGTGCACCGGGAGGCGGTGTCGCAATACGCACGTTCAGCATAATTTCTTTTTCTTCAGGATAACTTGCCATCGAATAAGCACGCAAAGCAGGTTCTTTTACGTCAGAAACATAACGCCATAAATTAAACTTATTCCAATCATCGCGGAAACGTTCTTCAACAGCAAAGTCACTATATTTGGCAATATGCGGAGGACATTCAATTTGAATATAACCGCCAGCACGATAGTTGATTTCCTCACCAGAAGGCAATTGCAGTACCAGTTCTTTAATGAACGTGGCAACGTTGTTATTGGACTTAACGGTACATTCCCATTTTTTCACACCAAAAACATCGTCTTCAACTTCGATGCTCATGTTATGTTTTACAGAAACCTGACACGATAAACGTTCACCATGTGCAGCTTCACGTTTGGTGATATGCGTCAATTCTGTTGGCAGAATTTCACCGCCACCTGAATGCACGACCACTTTACATTGAGCACACGTTCCGCCGCCGCCGCAAGCCGAGGAAACAAACAATCCATTATCTGCCAAAGCAGTTAACAGCTTCGATCCCACCGGCACATGAATTTTCTTTTCATTATTGATCAGGATCTCAACATCTCCTTCAGCGACCAATTTGCTCTTAGCACCGATAATTACAAATACCAGTGCAATAACAAAAACCGTGAAAATAATGATCCCTAATAGAATTTCCAGCATTACGCAATTCCTTAAAGTTGGATTCCAGAGAAAGCCATGAAGCCAAGCGACATCAGACCCGCAGTAATAAATGTAATACCCAGTCCTTGTAAACCGACAGGAATATCACTGTATTTCAGTTTTTCGCGTACACCGGCCATAACCGTAATAGCCAATGCCCAACCAAGACCACTGCCAACTCCGTAAGTGACACTTTCGCCGAAATTATAGTCACGCTCAATCATAAATAAACTGCCACCAAGAATCGCGCAGTTTACAGTGATTAAAGGCAAGAAAACGCCCAAGGCGAAATACAAGGCAGGAAAGAATTTATCTAAAATCATTTCCAGAATTTGCACCAACGCCGCAATCATCCCGATACAGCTTAATAACGCCAAAAAGCTTAAATCAACACCGGTTATGCCTAACCAAGACAAGGCATCTTCTTTTAACAAAGCATGATAAACAACGTTATTGGCCGGAACAGTAATCGCCTGTACCACCATTACTGCAATACCCAAACCCATAGCGGTTGATATTTTCTTGGAAACCGCGATGAATGTACACATCCCCAAGAAAAACGACAACGCAAGGTTCTCAATAAAGACAGCCTTAACAAATAAACTGATATAAGCTTCCATTAGTGATGCCCTCCTTCACCATGAGAAATCGACATAATCTTAAATTCTACTTTTTCAGTTTGCTCAGGCTTCCATTGACGAACAGCCCAGATAATCAAACCAATAATAAAGAATGCACTCGGTGGCAATAACATCAGGCCATTTGGATCATACCAACCGCCGTCTTTGGTCAGCTTGAACACTTCTATGCCCAACAATTTACCGGAACCCAAAGTTTCTCTAAAAAACGCAACGATGATCAAAATCAAGCTATAACCCAGACCGTTACCGATCCCGTCCATGAAACTTTCCAAAGGTGGATTTTTCATCGCATAACCTTCAGCACGTCCCATTACGATACAGTTAGTAATAATCAAGCCAACGAATACTGACAATTGTTTACTCACATCGTAAGCAAAAGCTTTAAGCAACTGATCAACCACGATCACTAATGATGCAATAATCGTCATTTGTACAATAATCCGGATACTGCTAGGAATATGGTTTCTGATTGCACTAATTGCCGCGCTTGAAAACGCCGTTACCAAAGTCAAGGCCAGCGCCATAATCAGCGAAGTCGACATTTGTGAAGTTACCGCTAACGCTGAACAAATTCCTAAAACCTGCAATGTAATAGGATTGTCATTAACCAGTGGAGCAACTAATACTTTTTTTGTTTCATCATTTAATACTGCAGTTACTGCACTCATGACTTAACTCCTTTAACTGTTCTTACTTTAGCTAAATACGGGGAAAAACCTTCTTTACTCATCCAGTATCTGACCAGATTAGTCACACCGGTACTGGTTAAAGATGCCCCTGCCAAACCATCAACCTGATATTGAGAACCCGGTTTGGAATTATCAACCACGCCTTTAATCAGACTTAACGCAGGCTCGCCCATTTCAGCACTTTCAATCAAACCTTTTTCTGCTGCAGGTTGATCGCTTTCCGCATAGACTTTTTTGCCCTTCCAAAGCTCACGCCATTTTGGATTAACGACTTCACCACCCAATCCAGGAGTTTCCTGTTGGTCATAGAAGTTGATACTTTGAACAGTTTGCCCGTCAGCATCCAGAGACAAGAAACCATAAAGCGTCGACCATAAACCATAACCGTTTATAGGCAGAATAATAGACTTGATCTCACCCGATTCTTTAACTAAAAACACCTTGGCATATTTAGCTTTAATCCGGATGTGAGCAATATCCTTATCTTTTGGAATGGCGACACTTAATGCAGGATCTTTAGCGGCTTTACGTTGATCGTATTCACCGACATTCATATCCTCAACATAGTCACCTGTTTCAAGATTGACGATTTTGGCTTCAATTTTTTCTTTAAACGCCGAGTCAATATCTTTGCCATCTTCAAGCAAACCAGCCACATCAAGAATATTTTTCTTCATGTCCAGCTCTTTGTTATGGACTTGCATAGACTTCAAGGCAACTGCAGAAAATGAAACCAGAACCGCGCAAACCAGACACAGCGCAACGGCGATGGCAATAGTCTTTTCCAGACTATCGTTGCCCATGGCCAGCACTTTTTCACAGTAAACTTTAAACTTTTGGTATTTCTCGCACTTCTCGAGCGCCTCACACATTTTATTCATTTGCTGGCACTTAAGCATGACGTTTCATCCTTCTACTAATATTGGCCTGAATGACAAAATAGTCGATCGTAGGCGCAAACATATTGGAAAACAAAATTGCCAGCATAATACCTTCTGGAAATGCCGGATTAACAACCCTGATTAAGACCGTCATACCACCAACTAATGCACCATACACCCAACGTCCGGTATCGGTCATTGCCGCACTGACAGGATCGGTTGCCATGTAAACCATGCCAAACGCAAAGCCGCCCATGGTCAAATGCCAGTACCAAGGTAACGCAAACATTTGATTGGTATCGCTGCCGATAACATTAAACAACAAGGATGTCGCTACCATGCCGGCAAAAACACCACCCATGATGCGATAAGAAGCTACTTTGGTGTACAACAGAAAAGCCGCACCAATCAAAATAGCCAAGGTTGACGTTTCGCCAAGACAACCCGGCTCAAACCCAAAAAAGGTTTGTAACCAGCTGTAATGTGCAGAGTAAATCGCTTCCAGACCGCCATTTGCAGCCAAACCCAAAGGCGTTGCCGCTGTATAACCGTCAACCGCAACCCAAACCGAATCACCGGAAATAGACGCAGGATAAGCGAAGTATAAAAACGCACGCCCGGTCAAAGCAGGGTTCAAAAAGTTTTTACCCGTTCCGCCGAAGACTTCCTTACCGATAACAATACCGAAGGAAATACCCAGAGCCACCTGCCACAAAGGCATATCGGGCGGCATAATCAAGGTGTACAACATTGACGATACCAAAAAGCCTTCATTGACTTCATGTCCACGAACGGTAGCGAACAATACTTCCCATACACCACCAACAGCCAGCGTGATTATATAAATAGGCAGGAAGTACAAAGCGCCGTGAACCATATTCGAAAACGGGTTCATGGTACTGTAGCCGAAGATCATCATCGGAATACTGCGCCAGCCTGGAGCTTGCTCCATACCCATAGCAGCCATCGCCAAATTTGCTTGATAACCTGTATTATACAAGGCCATCAAAATACAAAAAAACGTTGCGATAACCACAAAAGTCATGGTTCGTTTCAGGTCATTACCATCACGAACATGCGTTGTGCCACGCGTGACATCAGCCGGTGTATAGATAAAAGTATCTACCATCTCATAGAGACCGTAATACTTCTCGAGCCGACCACCTTTGGTGAAATTCGGTTCTATGCTATCTAAAAAATCTCTAGGCGACATTATCCTTCCTTCTCAATTTTAGTTAAATTTGCTCTCAAAACAGGACCGAAGTCATGCTTGCCTGGATCCACAAACGTAAACAAGGACAAGTCTTCCTCATCAAGTTCCAAACAGCCCAATAATTGAGCCTGATCAGAATCCCCAACAATCAATGCTTTAAGTAGCGGTGTCGGTAAAATATCCAACGGCATCACTGCTTCATAAACGCCAACAGGAACAATAGCCCGGTTGCTGCCGTTTTTATCAGTTGTTAAAGGGAATTTACGATTCAGTTTGCGATCAACGCTGGAGGTATAAACATTCAATGCCGAATATTTGTCTTTACCTGGAACTATCCAGCCAAAAAACTCACGGGCACGACCTTCTTCTAGCACTGAAATCTGATTGTTGTAGCAGCCCAAAAATGCTGCCCAATCTGCTGCCAGGTGTCCATACAATACCGAACCGGCAATGACGCGATTTTCAACATCTGCCAATTGACCCGCTACCAGATCAGTCGTATTTGCGCCAACGCGTGTACGAATAAGTCTGGGATCAGTTACCGTTGGTCCTGCCAAAGCAACAACGCGTTCAACATTCAGTTTACCCGTCGTAAATAAGGCACCGATGGCGATAACTGCCTGATAATCAAGATGCCAGACGAACTTATCAATACTGACAGGATCAAGTAAGTGAATATGGGTGCCCGGCAATCCGGCAGGATGTGGACCGCCAAACTCAGCAACAGTAACTGGCGCATCACCGGTAGCAATAGCTGCACCGGTTGCTTTACAAACGTAAGTTTTACCATCCGTAAGCTTTGCAATAATTGCCAGACCACAAGCAAATTCGTCTGCGCGCTCTTTAATAATAACTGCAGGATTAGCCGCTAAAGGGCTGGTATCAATTGCAGTTACAAAAATAGAACGGGGTTTGCTGTCAACAGCAGGGATTTTTCCGTAAGGACGAACACGCAGTGAAGTCCATAAACCGGAAGCCAGCAAATTTTCTTTAACCTGCTCGGCCGACAAATCTTTCAACTCGGCAGCCTTGTATTTTGCAAAAGTTTCCTGTGCCGAGCCTTTTAACTCAACAACAACCGATTGCAAAACGCGCTTGGCACCACGATTAATTGATTTAACAACACCCGCGCCAGGAGAAGTAAATACCACGCCAGGATTTTTCTTGTCAGAAAAAAGAACCTGGCCAAGTTTGACCGAATCTCCTTCACTGACCATCATGGTAGGCTTCATGCCTACATAATCCATCCCCAGAATAGCAACAGTTGTAACCTTATTGCCATCCTCAATTACCTGCCTGGGCTCCCCTGTAATAGGTAGATCCAAACCTTTTTTAATACTAAATTGCATAGTGTGAGCCTGCTCTCCAACCAAGATTCTTTGATCCCATCCTTTCATTTCAAGTAAATAAAACAAGAGGCACATTAAGACGTAAAACGTTGGCATTAAAACACAAAAGTGAGGCATTCTCAACTGAGATCGATGGCGAGGTGCTTTGTCCTAGACAGAACTCAGTATCAGGTATAAATTAAGCAGATAGAATTATTCAAGTATTTTATTCATTGCGATTTATCCATCTAACTAAATTTTAACTATTCAACTGCAGCATAACTGCCGCACCAACTGAGCAATGTGCAATGACAAAAAAAACCATGACGACTGACTCAAGGCGCCAGCTTACGCAATCCAAGCCCTTTCCAATTGTAGGCTTAGGCGCATCGGCCGGTGGACTTGAAGCGTTCGAGCAATTTTTCAGAAATACACCCGCCAATACAGGCATGGCTTTTGTTTTAGTTTCACATCTTGACCCCAGCCACGCCAGCATACTTACTGAAATCTTGCAACGCACCACATCAATGCAGGTGGTTGAAGCCCAAGATCAAATGTCCATTGCTCCAAACTGTGTCTACGTCATTCCACCCAACCGAGACATGACTATTTTTCATGGTATTTTGCAACTTAGCATACCAGCCATGCCCCACGGGCAGCGCATGCCAATAGATGCTTTCCTGCGCTCACTGGCTGAAGACCAGCAAGAAAACACAATTGGCATTATTCTGTCCGGTACCGGCACTGATGGCACACTCGGCTTACGAGCCATTTTGGGCGCAGGCGGCATCACTGTGGCCCAGGAACCGAGTAGCGCAAGATTCGATGGCATGCCTACCAGCGCCATACAAGCAGGCTATGTCAGTCATGTTTTAACCGCAGAAAAAATGTCAGAGATACTGCTCTCAGACGTTCATACACTGACCCAACAACCCGCCATGCCGGTCATCGCCTTAAGTGGCATCAATCGTATCCTCATGCAATTACGCAGCAGTACCGGTCACGACTTTTCACTCTACAAAAAATCCACTATTACCCGGCGCATTCAAAGACGCATGACGCAAAACAACATAGAAGACACCGAAAGCTATGCACTGTTTCTGAAGGAACATCCGGTTGAAATTTCTTCCTTATTCAAGGAACTACTCATTAACGTCACCAACTTCTTTCGCGACCCTGAAGCGTTTATGACGCTGAAAAACGATATTTTGCCAGCACTGCTGGCCAATAAACCTGACGACTACACTTTTCGCGTTTGGATAGCCGGTTGTGCCACCGGTGAAGAAGCTTATTCGCTTGCAATTGTGCTACGCGAATTAATGGATGAGCATAACTACGATTTTAAAGCCCAGCTTTACAGCACCGATCTTGCTGAAGACGCTATCAGCACTGCCCGTTCCGGTTTTTATCCACCCAATATTACCCTGGATATTACCCCAGAACGGTTGCGCCGCTTCTTTATAAAGGAAGATGGCGGTTTTCGGGTAAAAAAAGAAATTCGTGAAATGGTAGTATTTGCTACACAGAACGTTATTAAAGACCCTCCTTTCACTAAACTCGATCTGCTGAGTTGCCGCAATTTGATGATTTATCTCGAGCCTGAACTTCAAAACCGCCTGATTCCCGCTTTTCATTATGCGCTTAAGCCGGGTGGGGTTCTTTTTCTGTCACCGTCTGAAAGTATTGGCAGTCATACAGAACTTTTTGCGCCACTTAACCGCAAATGGAAGTTTTATCGGTCGACTCCATCAATCAACTCAACCCGTGCTGTTTTAAATAACTCATTAAGCTGGACGCCACAACCAGCTCATAAAACTCCAGATGAAGTCATTGCATCCTCAAAGGAAACCAATATTGCCGAACTAACCCGGCGAACGCTATTGCAACTTTACGCGCCTGCTTCAATTGTAACTGATCACAAAGGTCACATCCTTTACGTCTATGGTGAAACAGGAAAATATTTGCGACCCGCACCCGGCCAAGCGTCGCTTAACATGGTCGATATGGCCAAAGAAGGCCTGCAAACGGAACTGCGCTATGCGATTCAGTCAGTCGGCTCAGCCATGCCAATGCTTAACCGCGAAGTTTCCATCAAAACTAACGGTGATTTTCATCCCGTATCACTCACTGTAAGAACGCTTTCAAATCCGAATAACCAATCCCATCTGCTACTGGTCAGCTTTCAAGAGTTAACTACACCCATAGCAAATAAGTCATTGCGTCCCACCCGCTCTTCAAAACCTGAACAGATAAACCAAATTGAAGAGCTTAAAATCGAACTGGCCTATACCAAAGAAAATCTCCAGGCCACTATCGAGGAACAGCTCGCATCAAACGAAGAGCTTAAATGCACCAATGAAGAAATGCAGTCTACCAACGAAGAACTGCAATCAACTAACGAAGAACTGGAGACATCCAAAGAAGAGTTACAATCGATTAATGAAGAATTGGTCACTGTAAACTCAGAGCTACAAGCCAAAATTATTCAATTGGCTGATATGCAAAATGACATGAAGAATCTGCTCGACAACATCCACATCGGCACAATCTTCCTTGATCAACAACTTATCATCAGGCGTTTTACAAGAGACGCAACTCAAATTTACCGCCTGGTTGCCTCGGATGTTGGGCGCGCATTAAGCGACATCAAACCTGAACTGGAAGGCGAAGATTTATTGGACGCTGCAAATGCGGTACTTGACAACCTGATCCCCATAGAACGGGAAGTTAAAACGGCAAGCGGTAATTTATATATTGCCCGAATCCAGCCTTACCGAACCCTAGAAAACATGATCGATGGCGTAGTTATGACCTTTACCAATGTCACAGAACACACCAAATCAATCGCCTCACAAGATTCGAGACTATTGGCTGAAAACATCGTCAATACGGTGCGAGAACCACTTTTGATCCTCAATGAGGCATTGCTGATCGTCACTGCCAATCGCTCATTTTATGATTTTTTTAAAGTCACTGAGGATCAAACACGAGGAAGACCTGTTTATGAACTGGGTAACGGGCAATGGAACATTACAGCCCTGCGTGACTTATTAAAAGTGGCTTTAGCAGACAACCAGACTTTTGATAACTTTCTGGTGGAATATGATTTTCCTTATATCGGCCATCGAAAATTGCTGCTAAACGCCAGAAACATTATCAACAACAATCACTTATCGGAATCGAAACTCATATTGCTGGCAATGAATGAAGTAAGCTAAAAATCATAAAACCGAAGGATGCTTTTAACTCCAATCAGTAATATCTGGAGTTAAAAGACACTATGCATATTTATTACAGATGCTTTTTAAAACGGGATGTCATCATCAAAATCATCATAATTTGGCGGTGGCGGTGGCATAGAGCCAGAACTGTTTTGAGGGGCCGACGGTTTGGATTGATTGAACGATTTTGTCGACGGTGGTTCAGTTGCGGCACTGGAATACTCACCGCCAAACTCCGAGGTACCGCCGCTACGGCTATCCAACATATTCATATTTTCGGCGACTATTTCAGTGCTATAGCGATCCTGGCCGTCCGGTCCCTGCCATTTTTGAGTGCGAATACGTCCTTCAATATACGCCTGACTGCCTTTTTTTAAATACTCACCCGCAATTTCAGCCAAACGATTAAAAAACACCACCCGATGCCATTCCGTTTCTTCTTTGCGCTCACCGGTCTGTTTGTCTTTCCAGCGTCGGGAAGTGGCAAGACGAATAGTCGTAACCGCTGCGCCACTAGGCAAAAAACGAGCCTCTGGATCAGCACCCAATCTTCCGATTAACATCACTTTATTCAACATCTATATCTCCTGTTATTTAAGCCTGTTCAATGACAATAATATTTGTCATTTTGTATTCTTGAGGTCTACCTAGTGTATAGGCATGACTCCTATAAACAGCAATATTATGCATTTGTTATAAGATACAACAACAGTTTTTAGTTGGCACGTTTAGCCAAAAATGATATCTGGCAATTTTAATATGACGATTCCGAATTTATTTAACTTCCAGTTTGACTCGCCGAATATATCTGCAAAATGCTTTAGCTTGTAAACCGTACAAACGACTCCAAGTATCTGACGGCACTACCGCGTTGTAACTTTTAATTTTAATTATTTTATATAGTTTGAAGGCTTGATAGGTTAAATCTTGAGGACTCATAGTGACAATTTTCCATTTTTGTTAAAAATTTTAAATTCGTCGCTTATGCTATATTAAAAAATCGATTATCGGTATATCGTAAAATACTTAGATCATCACAAACTTTGCATTACTTACAATAACTACTGCCACCCAATAAAACTCCATAACCCTTGATTTAAAAGGATATCTACAGATTAAAATATTTATTCTACAGGGACTCCATCCTTAAAATAAATCACGCCAATTTTAATTCCGTTCTCATCCCACATCGTAACCGGTCCATTCTTTTTTCCGTCTTTATATATTATCTCAATATACTTTTTATCTTTACGGCCATTATTTGATGATCCACTTTGTTTACTGTCATTAGAAATGTCTTTACCTGTATTAGCATGATATTCATAGTACGTCCCTGTAAAAGGTTTTACTTGATTAGGTAAATAGGCAATATCGTTTCTAATTTCCAAATCTTCAGAAGTAACAATTTCCTTATGCTTTACATCTTTAAAGGCCCGGTTTTCATTTGCACTTTTTAATTTTATTTTTTTTCGTTTTAGGCCATGACTTTTTGACTGTGCTTTCGCTACTATTGATTTTGAATCAGCTGCTTTATGTATAACTCGATGTTTAGACGTTAATTTTTCTAACACTCTTATATCAGCATCACATACCGGGGCAAATAAAAACAACAGTAATAAACATATCATTTTATACATTGAGCTACCTCGTTAATTAATTTCATTCCCACATCTATTGTTAACGCTGAACTGCTTAGTCTCCGAACTGCCTTTAGTAACACCCAATCTAAAGAAATTGCACATATTCCCCTTAAATCGATTTGATTCAGCAACCATAATATTGAGTTTGCTTCAAAAATTTCATTTGATAAACCTTAACATTAGGAAGCAGTGCATTACAACCAATAACAAAAAAAACAATAGCTTGAGTAGCTTAATTAGAACGCGGGCGGAGACTTGTATTTTGATTCAATACATTCACCATTAAAAATATCAACAGTATCAACATTCCTACGAGTACAATACCAAAAAAATTCTATTTATCGATTGAGGAACTATAGATGCAAACCTACTTACCCCTTATCCAAACGATGCTTTCCGAATGGTATCTTGTTACCTTAAACAACCCGTTATACGCCGGCGCCTTGGTGGCATCAGCCTGGTTGTTTACCGCAATACTTTATAGCATCCGAATCGGCGGTATTAAAAGAGCCAATACGGCCTCTGAGAAAAACAGCATCGAAAGTCTTAATGAACTACAAAAACGTCTGCAAGATACACAGGAAGAACTCACCGCAGCTGATCTGCAAATGGAGAAAGCGGCAAGTACAGCGCAAGAAGAAACTCAACGGGCTTTAACCCTGGAACAACTTATTTATCAACGCAACAAACAAATTGCCGACATGATTCAACTGTTGGCAACCAACTTTGACTTGGGCGAACGCCCCTTACTGGCCACCGAAGACGTTAAAGCGGATCAACTGTGGCAACAGCATACCAAAGTAATAACTTTATTAATCGAGCGCCTCCGGACTGAACAACAAGCCAAAAAAGAGTTACAGCAAACCTGCCAGGCAGAAACTGCCAAACTGGCCGAAAAAGAAGTATTGCTTGATGCGCTACAATCAACCTTGGACACTCACGGTACTCAGCTTTCAAAATTGGAACGAGCACTGGAAGAACAAAAAACAATTCTGCAACAGCAAGATAACGCACAACAGGTTTTATCGGATACCTTAAAAAATTATAAGCCGGTTATTACAAGTCCCGCTGAACTCATACAAGAAGCTGTCAAACCTGCCATACAATTTGCAGCCAGCCCAAAACCGGTTGAAAGCTTTTTCACGCCTGCGGCACCGCAAAGCCCCGTTGTTGAAACACCAACAATTGCCGTTCAAATACCACCAGTTACCCCCATCAAAACGATGGAAGCTATAAAGCCGGTATTGCCCGCTAATAAACCTGAAGCGCCTTCAGAAGAACCTTCTTACGCATCCTTGGATCTGGAACAACAACCGGTTACTGCTACCAAAGGATCGCTGGGGAAAATTAAAAACCTGTTTGGCAAAAAACAAACTCCTGTCAAAACCGAACCGCAGTGGGCGGAAACAAAACCCGTTGAAACCGAGGTTCTACCTATGCCAGAACCTGAACTAGCCATTAAGGAAGTTCAAAAAGCGCCGGGCAAATTGCAAGGGTTTTACAGTAAATTCAAATCTAAAAACAAGTAACCTCTAGATACATCTAGCCAATAAAACCCAATATTTAGAGTCATTCATGGTGGTCTATTAATCCGTGAATGACTCTAAATTAACAATATTGACCCGCACACCAGGCTGACGACCAGGCCCACTGAAAATTATAACCGCCCAACCAACCAGTCACATCTAACACCTCACCTACAAAATACAGCCCCGGTACCTGCTTACTTTCCATGGTTTTTGATGAAATAGCATCACAGTCAATACCACCAGCAGTGACTTCTGCAGTTCGATAACCTTCAGTGCCATTGGGTTTAATTTTCCAGTGATTGAGTCGTTCCGCAACACGCAGGATTTGTTTATCCGATAAATCCTGTAGCGACATTTCCAATAGTTCCTCAGGCAGAAAACAGCTGATCAAACGTTTGGGTAAATAGTTTTCCAATATCGTTTTTAACTTGTTTTTAAGCTTTTTTTGCCGCTTGGCTTTTAACTCTTCGTTCAGCTCAAGTTGCGGCAACAGGTTAATAGTCAATTCTTCTCCAGGATTCCAGTAAGAAGATATTTGCAAAATAGCAGGACCGCTTAAACCCCGATGCGTAAACAACACATTCTCAGCAAAGCTTTGATATCTAACAGTAACTACACAAGGTACGGCAATACCCGACAATACTGCAAACCGTTCTTTGTCGTCCGGCTGTAAAGTAAACGGTACAAGACCTGCTCTGGTTGGCAACACCTTAATGCCAAATTGTTCAGCAATTTTATAACCGAATGGCGTTGCACCCATTTTAGGAATAGACAAACCACCGGTCGCAATGACTAAAGACTGGCAGATATAGCTACCCTGACTGGTTGCCAACTGAAATTGATCTACCTGCCGTTCTATGCTATCGATACGGATATTCAACTGCACAACCACACCGACCTTGGCACATTCTGCCAGCAACATATTGAGAATATCTTTGGCGCTGTCATTGCAAAACAACTGCCCATGCTCTCTTTCATGAAAAGGAATTTGGTAGCGATCGATTAACGCCAAGAAGTCCCATTGGCTAAAACGACTTAGGGCAGATTTGCAAAAGTGGGGATTATGCGAAATAAAGTTATCCGGCGTCACCGAATAATTGGTAAAGTTACAGCGTCCGCCGCCAGACATCAGGATTTTTTTTCCGGCCTTGTTCGCATGATCGAGAACCAGCACTTTACGGCCTCGTTTGCCTGCCTCAATGGCGCACATCAATCCCGACGCGCCAGCGCCGAAAATAATTACATCGGTTTCAGTCATAAAATGCTATCAAAAAACAGATATAACTCCCTTCGGATCAAGGAAAAAACTATTTTAACTTTCTCCATTAATCCATCTTTTCATCAACACATATCCCGTCAAAGCGCCCCACAACATCATATAAATGCTGTGCAGCATAACTTCAAAATTAAAGCTGTTGACGTTTCTGGTGTAATCCCAAATATCATCTCCCAAAGCCAGCGCAATTAAAAACCAGATCGCAAATTTGAGTTTGATTTTATGGGCGTAAAAAACGCCAATGCCCAGCACCAGAAATCCGGCCATAAACCTTAAGCCACTATGGATAAACATCTCAGAATTAAACGGACTCAATTTAAAGGCCGAATCAATAAAATACAGCAAAATAATGCCTGACAGGATGACGATACTGACTAACTTCATAGTGATTTTTCCTTAAACGTTACGCTTCATTGATAAGTTTTAAGCCTGGCGGCAAAGCCTCGCCAAAGATCTGTTTTTCTTCTTTTTCATCCAGCTCTTTTAACTGCTCAACCATTTCTATCCAGGATACTGGAGCTTTGCTAAGTTTTAATTTCTCGACGATTTGATTGCGCATAGCCTGATCGATATCTCTGGCCCGATCACCGCTCATTCGGGCAATCAGTGTAGCAGCAAAGCCAGCTTGAGGAGTTTTCTTCCAATCTTCGGCCATAATCTGCGTTAACCATAGACAAACAATGTCAGCAGGAATGACATTATGACTGCTCCCATGAAAAGGCATTCTCGCCCCGATCCGACCTACTGCCCACCAGGTTTGAGCAGGCTCACAGGTTTTTTGCAAGCGAATTAACAGCCACCCACCCAATTGCATTTTCTTGTCGACCGGCAAACGCTCCAGAACTGCTGCCAGGCGCACCATATCGTCATAACCACGATTTTTGATTTGCTTGGCCACACCGGCTTGTCTTGCCGCTGCGGGATTTAGGAATTTGGCAATATCAGCAAAAATTCGTTCCTGCGACAACTGATCCAAACCTCCCGCAATCCGACGCCACAAGGTCCACCATTCTGTCCAGTTTTGAGTTTCGTTAACATACTGAATGCCTTGTGGATAGTTTTTCCATAACTGTTCAACCCGCCAGTCGTCAAGTGGATAGCCAAAACCGGGGCGCAAACAAAATCCCGCCAAACCAAGCCAGACACGCTCGTGATTTTCTGAACGTCGTTGATATTTTGACCCTTCCAACAGAGCCCCAAACATCGTTCTTAGTAATGGCGTTGTCCATTCAGTTCGCGCAACACCCAGCGCTTTTTCCAGATCGGCTCGCAAACTTTTGACTGCTTTGGGATCGGCTTGTCTGGATTTGACCCCAAAAACCGTGTGTATCTGTTCAATGACTTGATTGATATTGCCCGGCAAATTGGCCTGAACAGGCAAACTGGCCGCTTTTTTTCTAAGTTGAAATTCAACGTCCCAACGTTGCTGACTATCCTCAATAGAAATACATTGAATTTTAAGCGTACCCAGTTCAGTTTGACTGACCGCCAATTCGACGACCACCTCGGCATTCGGTTTACTGTCATCGCCTTCAAAAGCAACAGCCAACGGCGGCAAGGAATGAAACAAATCGTTAATTTCAGTTACATCGCCGGGCTTGAAATCTCCATCACCAGACAAGGACACCAAATGAAAACGAACCGGCACACCCAAGCGCAAGGCAAAGCGCCGGCCTTTTAGAATGACTTCGTCCCCTTCTTCACTGCCTTTGGGTAAAATACAGATGCCTTGCTGACCGGTTGACTTGTCAGTATCGACCTGCAAAAAATAACTGCGTGCCGAACCGCCGCCAATCTTGAGTCGCTTGTCCCGCCGGGCAATCGCATAACTGACCGCCCCAAAAGCAACAGACAATTCTGGATGTTTATTTTCAAGCAACAGCGGAGGATTCGAACGCCAGGAACCGATTAAATCAACCAGACGCTGAGTAATCGGTTGACTCCGAAATACGCCCCCATTAAGTAACAAAGCATCCGGCACACTGCCCTGGCCTAGCAAAGCCTCACCGGATGCGCCCTGATGTAATTTTAAAAAAGCAGCAATATGCTTGCTGACCGCCGGTTCTGAAGCATAGGGCAAACCAAATTCAACCACTCCGCTACGTTTTCTATCAGGCAAATCATCAAGCGTTGATAACGGAAAGAAACCATCCAGGGCAATGGCTCTGACTTCATCCTTTTTTAGCACAACTGATCGGGAGCCACCAATCACCTTGGAGCCGCCGCCAAGCAAGGTAACATTGATATGTTCCGGCGCATCTTCGGCCAACAAGCGCTCTTTGGCGATGCGACATTGTTCAATCAACTGCGACAAATCCGCTGCGGAAAGATGCTTTTCCACATTACCTAAACTACTTTCTACCAGATGCGCCAAGGCCAAGTCTATATTATCGCCACCGAGCATTAAATGATCGCCAACCCCAATGCGCGTTAATTTAGGCTCACCGTTGCCATGGTCTATTTTAATCAGCGTTAAGTCCGTGGTGCCACCGCCTACATCGCATACCAGCAATAAATGCGCCTCGGCCAGCGCATGTTTACCTGACTCGGATTTTGAGTCCAGTGGATTACGACTCAACCAGTCATAACAAACCGCTTGGGGCTCTTCCAGTAACCGGACATTAGTCAGCCCGGCAAGTCTGGAGGCCTCAAGCGTCAACGCTCTCGCTCCCTCATCAAAAGAAGCAGGAACGGTAATGACAATATCCTGTTTTTCCAGCAGCGCCTCAGGAAACTTATGTCCCCAGACTACCCGGAGATGCGCTAAATAACTGGCGCTGGCTGCAATAGGTGAAACTTTGCTGATCTCCTCACTACTGCCCCACGGTAGTATTTCTGCATTATGATCAACCGACGGATGCGACAACCAACTTTTGGCACTGGTAACAAAGCGACCTTTGGTTTTTGCGCCCAACATACGGGCAACCTCACCAATGACAGCCGTATCTCCTGACAGCGAACCACTGGGGAATAAAAGATCCTCCTCGGCCAATTCACCAACAGCAGGATGATAACGCACCGACGGCAACAAGGGTCTTGCGGCAACCTGACCGGGAGCAACCAGTTGTTCGATTTGGAAAATCTGAATTTCAGGGGAAGAATTATCGGCTTTAGCATATGCGACTACGGTGTGCGTAGTGCCCAAATCAATACCGACTAAATATTGTGGTGTAAGTTTTTTCAAAATAATGATGCTTTTTTCGTGGTGCAATACTAATTACTAAAAAGGATACACGAAATATTTTAGATTTACATCTTCCAACACTACAGTGATCCTGATCATTGCATCAGTCAAACTCGATCAATCATTTAGGTTAGCCTTAATTGCATGGGCACAATAGATTGACTTAACAGGGAGTAGTCGTAGAAAATAGGCAGTTGAATAGCAACCTTTAACTCTCAACGCATGAATAACAGCGTCTCACCGCACAACAGTCTGGTTTCCGTTAAAAATTTGTCGTTTTCACGCGGCAACAAAAAAATATTTAACGACATTTCCCTGGAATTTGAGCGAGGTAAAATAACTGCAATCATGGGGCCGAGCGGCACAGGCAAAACAACGCTATTAAAACTGATAGGCGGACAATTGTTACCCGAACAGGGTTTTATTAATGTCGATGGCAATGATGTACACCGCTTACGCCGCTCAGATTTGTTCGATTTGCGTAAACGCATGGGCATGTTGTTCCAAAGCGGCGCCTTATTAACCGACATGAATGTGTTTGATAATGTTGCCTTCCCCTTACGTGAACATACAAAACTTCCAGAGTCGATGATTCGCACTTTAGTGCTGATGAAATTACAGGCGGTAGGTTTAAGGGGCGCAAGAAACCTGATGCCTAACGAACTTTCCGGCGGCATGGCCCGACGTATTGCACTGGCCAGAGCCATTGCGCTGGATCCGATGATGATCATGTACGACGAACCTTTTACCGGCCAGGATCCAATATCCAAAGGGGCCTTGGTTCACCTGATCAAATCATTGAATACAATCCTGGGCTTAACCAGTATCATTGTTTCGCATGATGTGCAGGAAACAGCAGCCATAGCTGATTACATTTATGTACTTTCCGATGGTAAAGTAGTCGGTCAAGGCACTCCCAAAGAAATTGAACAATCCGATTCCGACTGGGTACAACAATTTATGACCGGTGCTGCTGATGGTCCGGCGCATTTTCATTATCCGGCAAGAGACTATGTTGATGACTTGCTTTCAACCGGAAAACGTTATTAAAGTTCAAGGCTAACCCTTAACCTTACACTCAGCACCTTAATCTTAATTTTAAAATGATTGAATTTCTTCAACACTTGGGTAAAGAAACACACACCAGCTTTACCAAACTGGGTCGCGGCACTTATTTCCTGTTGCAGACACTTAACGGCATAGTCAGTGTAGTGACTCGTCCGAGACTATTGATTAACCAGCTATATTCTGTCGGTGTGCTATCTTTCCTGATTATCACCATTTCAGGTCTGTTTGTCGGTATGGTTTTAGGCTTGCAAGGTTATTACATTTTGTCTGATTTTGGCGCCGATGAAACATTGGGCGTTATGGTTGCCGCTTCTTTGGTCAGAGAGCTAGGCCCTGTGGTTTCGGCACTTTTATTTGCGGGCCGGGCAGGCTCTGCCTTGACGGCGGAAATTGGTCTCATGAAAGCAACCGAACAACTTTCCGGCATGGAAATGATGGCGGTTGATCCGATCAAACGCATTATCAGTCCGCGTTTTTTGGCAGGCATTATTTCCATGCCCTTATTGGCTGCGCTGTTTAGCGCGGTAGGCATTATCGGTGGACAAATCATTGGCTCTGGCCTGTTAGGCGTCGATGAAGGTGCCTACTGGTCGCAAATGCAAGCCAAAATCGATTTTCAGGATGACATTATCAATGGCATTATCAAAAGCCTTGTGTTTGGTTTTGTTGCGTCCTGGATTGCACTTTTTGAAGGCTATGACGCAATCCCGACCTCTGAAGGTGTCAGTCGAGCCACTACAAGAACTGTCGTCAACTCGGCTTTTAGTATTTTAGGTCTGGATTTTATTCTGACTGCACTTATGTTTGGAGATAATTAACATGCAACACACCAACACCCAGGACACGCTCGTCGGACTTTTTGTGGCTTCTGGCATCGTCGGGTTATTTTTTCTTGCCATGCAAGTCAGTAACTTAAGTTCTTTTACTGAAAATGAAAGTTATACCATTACCGCACGCTTTGAAAACTCCGGCGGTTTGAAAGTTAAATCTTTGGTTTCAGCGGCTGGCGTTAAAATTGGCAAAGTCAGCGCGATAAGCTTCGACCCCAAAACCTATGAATCAGTCGTGCAACTGAATATTGAATCAAAATACAACACACTACCTGACGACACCACCGCCAGCGTTTTTACAGCAGGTCTTTTAGGTGAGCAGTATGTGAATCTGGAACCGGGTGGTTCAAGTGATTATTTAAAAAATGGCGGTAAGATAGAAATCACCCAATCTGCAATTATTCTGGAAAAAGCCCTGGGCCAATTCCTGTTTAAATCTGCGGAAGAAAAAAAGTGAGCAAACTTAATATCATTAAAGAAAGCGCCCGGCACTTTGTTATTGAGGGCTGCCTAACCTTTGCTACCATTGACAATCAGACGCTTAAATCATTTTCTTTTTTAAAAGCCCCGTCACAAATCACCCTTGACCTAAGCCGTGTAACGTCTACTGACAGTGCAGGACTTGCACTTATGATTGAATGGCTCAAATACTCACGAGAAAATAGAACGCAAATAGCTTTCAAAAATATACCTGCACAATTGCTCAACCTTGCCAAGCTAAGCGGTTTTGATCAATCCAGCCATTTTAATGAAGGCTCAATCGAACAGGCCCAAGACGAAAACATAGACACAAATGCCTAATTTTCTCGTATTGAACCGTTAACCTTTAACCCTGACGCTAAAACCTAAATACTATGGATAAATTAATTATTACCGGTGGCACCCAACTTTCTGGAGAGCTACGCATCTCCGGCGCTAAAAATGCTGCCTTACCCATTTTGGCGGCAACCTTACTTTCTGAAGCACCCGTTAGCGTTGGCAACATTCCGCATCTCCATGACATCACCACAACTATGGAATTACTGGGTCGCATGGGTGTAAACCTTACGGTTGATGAGACCATGAATATTGAGGTCGACTCCAGCACCATCAACAGTTTTGTCGCACCTTATGAATTGGTCAGAACCATGCGCGCCTCGATACTGGTATTGGGACCTTTATTGGCTCGCTTTGGCGAAGCACATGTATCCTTGCCCGGCGGTTGCGCTATCGGCTCCCGTCCTGTCGACATTCACCTGAATGGCCTGCTAAAAATGGGCGCTGATATTACTGTCGAAAACGGTTTTATCCACGCCAAAGCCACCAAACTGAAAGGCTGCCACCTGGTTCTGGAACAGATTACCGTGACCGGCACCGAAAACCTGTTAATGGCCGCCACTTTGGCCGAAGGTACGACTACCATTGAAAATGCTGCCAAGGAACCTGAAGTTACTGACCTGGCTCACTTTCTTAATAAAATGGGCGCCAAAATCACTGGTATAGGCACCGATGTATTGGTTATCGAGGGTGTAGAAAAACTGGGCGTCGAAAGCATCCACTATGACATCCTGCCAGATCGAATCGAAACCGGCACTTACCTGGTCGCTGCCGCAATTACCAGCGGAAGCATTAAACTTAAAAACACTCGTCCGGATATTCTGGATGCTGTTTTGGCAAAACTGGTTGAAGCAGGCGCAGAAATCACCACCGGTAAAGACTGGATCAAGCTGGACATGCACGGCAAAAAGCCCAAAGCGGTTTCAGTTCGTACCGCACCTTACCCTGCCTTCCCAACTGATATGCAAGCACAGTTTACCGCCATGAATGCTATCGCCGATGGTGTTGGCATTATCACTGAAACGGTATTTGAAAATCGCTTCATGCATGTTCAGGAATTGCAGCGCATGGGTGCCGACATCAGGCTTGAGTCAAATACCGCAATCTGCACAGGTGTCAAAAAATTAACCGGCGCACCGGTAATGGCGACAGACTTAAGGGCTTCTGCAAGTCTGGTCATAGCCGCACTGGTAGCTGAAGGCGATACTCTGGTTGATCGTATTTACCATATCGACCGTGGTTATGATCACATCGAAGAAAAACTGGCTCAATTGGGGGCCACCATTCGTCGCGTCCCGAAATAAGGTTTAACTATGCTGACTATCGCCGTATCTAAAGGCCGTATTTATGAAGATGCCCTGCCGCTATTGGCAGAAGCAGGCATTACGCCCATTGATGATCCAAATACCTGCCGTAAACTGATTTTACGAACCACTCGGGATGATGTGCAACTGGTGATTATCCGCGCTACCGATGTACCTACTTTTGTTGAATACGGTGCCGCAGATTTGGGCATCGCCGGAAAAGACATATTATTGGAACACGGCGCTGAAAGTCTTTATGAACCCTTGGACTTAAAGATTGCCTGCTGCCGTTTAATGACTGCTGCCCACAAAGATGCTCCTGAAATTTCCGGTCGCGTCCGGGTTGCAACGAAATACGTTAAAATCACCCAACGTTATTTTGCAAGTCTGGGCATCCAGGCTGAAATCATCAAGCTATATGGCTCGATGGAACTGGCGCCATTGGTCGGACTTTCCGATTGCATCGTTGACTTGGTTGATACCGGCAATACTTTAAAAGCCAATGACCTGGAGCCGCGTGATCTGATTATGAATATCAGTTCCAGATTGGTAGTCAATAAAGCGGCCATGAAAATGAAGCACCAGGCAATTCAGTCACTGCTAGATCAATTTGAAAAGACTTTGGCGAATAGAGCTTAGTAATTCATTTAATGTCCACGAAAAAACACGAAGCAGTTTTGTAGGCTGGGTTAGCGGTAGCGTAACCCAACATTTGCCGCGTTGATGTAATGGGTTACAGATCTTGCCCAGTCTACATCGTTTAACAATTTTGGTTAAAGCTCATGTCCAATATAAATATAACCCGACTCGACGCCTCATCAGCTGATTTTGATCATCAATTAAAAGGCTTGCTGGCTTTTGATGAAACCGATGATCTTGAAATTCAGCAGCGCGTTTTAGCTATCATTGCCGACGTCCGTAAAAACGGTGATCACGCGGTTATTGAATATACCAACCGCTTTGATCAGCGCAATGTTTCGCAAGTATCTGAACTGGAATTAGCTCCAGCAATTTTAAAAGCCGCCTGGGAAGGATTAC
>CAILCX010000055.1 GCA_903832775.1 uncultured Methylobacter sp.
CCTCTCGATTTAACATAACGTCATTTTATGCGTAACAATTTGTGTCGTTAGAGCAAAGTAGAAATGGCCTCTCCCGTGTGAATTTACCCTATTTTCCCACCTGATTTAACGACAAAACATGATACGAAAGAAATGTGTTGATTATATGGAGTAATTTAGTGAGTTGGTCGCCGTTGAACTGAACGCTTTCAAGTTGCTGGAGTTGATCTGTTAGTATTTTTGCCAAGCGTGTGCAGTGTTGATAGTCAGTCAACATTTGGTCATGGGCAATTTTAAAAGCGGTAGCCATGCCGACTATCTGATGGGTGGCTAAGGTGCCAGGGCGAAGACCATATTCCTGTCCACCTCCATGCATCAAGGGTATAAGATTGGTTTGTTTTCTGTTGCGTACATACAGACAGCCAAGCCTTTAGGGCCATAAAACTTATGGGCTGACAGGGATAACAAATCTATTGGTAATTTAGTCAGGTCAATCTTTAGCTTACCAGTGCTTTGAGCGGCATCAACATGGAAAAACACGTCTTTATCTTTGAGGGCTTGAGGGCTTGAGCGATTTGGTCAATGTCCTGGAGAAATCCTGTCTCATTGTTGACCAGCATCAGGGGCACAAGGATGGTTTCTTCGGTCAGTGCATCCAAAATACGATCATGACTTATGCGGCCCTCATAATCGGGTCTTTGATAAGTGATTTTAAAACCGATGCTCTCAAGGTATTTACAGGTATCCAATACCGCTTTATGTTCGCTAGCTGAAGTAATGATGTGATTACCTTTGCTTTAATACCTTAAGGCAATTCCCTTGATAGCCAGATTATTCGATTCAGTTGCTCCTGAGGTAAAAATCAGATCTTTTGCTTTGCAGCTTAAAAAAGATGCGATTTCAGCGCGGGAATTCTCGACTAAGGCATCAGCTATTTCACCAAAACCATGCTGCAAAGATGCAGGGTTAGCAAAAACCCCGTCCATGGTTAAGCATTGCGCCATGGCTTTAGCCGCTTCGGGTGCCATGGGTGTTGTCGCAGCGTAATCGAGATAAATTTGAGTATTCAAAACAAGTTTTGAGGGTTAGTTATGTACTTAAATAAATACTAAGTTTAAGCGAAATGGAAAGAGTCTTTTCAATTATTTATGCAGGGCTTTACCATAAACACCTTAATTATTGAGGTGTGCATGTAATATTGGCGCAAGCCTTTATATTTTTGTGGATTCCTCAAAGGTGAATCTTGCAATGTCAGTACAAACGGCGCACAATTAATCATGGATTTTTGGAGATTAACGATGAACCCAACAATTATTAAAGAAAGCCGACTTAATATACGCTGCGATAATTATGCCCGGCAGATGCTTGATAAAGCCGCAGCCTACGCACATGTCAGTATCTCGGAATTTGTGTTAACTCACGCTTTATCTTCTGCAGAACTCGTCATTAAAGAACATGAGTCGATCACCTTACAGCCAGAAGACTTTCAGGCTTTTCTTGCTGCACTTGACAAGCCCCTGCATCCTAATGCTGCATTAAACCGGGCTTTCGACCGTCACAATTTACAGGTTAAGCGTTGACAGCCTACTTTATCCGGGCTCATGACGGAAAAATTGATACGAAACAGTTTAACTGTGGGCATTCTGCACTGGATGACTATATTCGACGTTATGCTTCCCAGGATGTGAAACGTGATCTTGCAAGAGTTTTTGTGGCTACACCGGAAGATGATATGGGTCGTCTGGCTGGTTTTTTCACATTAAGTGCCGGCAGTGTTAATTGTTCGGACTTGCCAGAAAGTTTGGCACGGAAACTCCCCCAATATCCAATACCCGTAGCCCTGATAGGCCGATTAGCCGTCGATCAAGCCTTTCAAGGCAAAGGGTTGGGGTCGATTTTGTTGGCAGATGCGTGTTTAAAAGTAAAGCAGGCAAGCGATAGTTTGGCTGTGGTTGGTATTGTCGTTGATGCAAAGGATGCAACAGCTGCGGCTTTCTATCGCCATTTCGGATTTATCGCGCTACCGGGTAAATCAGATCGATTGTTACTGCCTAATGCCGCTTTTTCTTGAGGCTATGAGTTAAAAAACCAAGTGATCAATGTCATTCCACGCTTTCAAATTATGGGTGATGCCGCCTCATGTTGAAATTGTCCAGAAAGTAACCGGTGGAATGAAGCCTGTAAAAGTACACATTTAATTACGGCAATCATCAGGAAAATTTGTAATAATCCTTAGTGCTGTTAGAAGAGCAAAAAAAACAGGGCTTCAAGCCATTTTTATCAACAACTTTAAGGAAAAATACGCTATGAACAAATCCGATCTGATTGCCGCCATTGCCGAACACGCTAATTTAACCAAAGCTGATGCAGGCCGTGCTCTGGA
>CAILCX010000056.1 GCA_903832775.1 uncultured Methylobacter sp.
AAATGCATACCGACTAACCAGACTTTTAATGCGTCAAATATGCGCATGTCTTCCATTGCATTCAAATAGGTCATCGACACCATGATAAACAATAGCAATTCCATATAAGCCTGCAAATTGTTCCTAAAGGCAGTTACAGCAAACTGGTCATTGCCTTGTTGCTGGTAAGCTAAAACAATCACGAACCAAATCAACCCAGCAGCAAATAACATCGGCTTCGACTTACGCAGTTCAGTGGCTTCTTCGAACATCGCTGCAATATAAGCAATGACCATCACTGCCAGCGAAAAATAACCTGCCCAATGATGCGTCAGATCAATCCGTTGCAATGCCGGGGTCACAGTTTCTGCCTCGGCGAATACCATTCCCGGCAACAACAAGGCCATTATTCCCAGTATACGAACACCACAATTCACAATAATTCCCCTCATGCTTAATCAACTTAAATAATTCACCCGTCAAAGCTTACCTAGTATGTAAACTTTCAGATTTCAATACGGTGATTGATTTTAACGATGGTGGCGTAAAAAAGGTGTAAAGACGCGGATAATTTTAAATGGAAGACTAAGATTATTAATGACTGGATCACCCAATAGCTTGCTTCGTTATTAGAGCCGAGTTTTCATGGGTATTATTTCTAATCCTTGACTGTCTCAGATGGCACATACCAGAATGCCCAAGTCATCAAATTCTTTGCCACTGAACTAAACCGCGATGCGGTAATGTTGGTACGAAGATACGCCCATCTACAATTGAAAGTATAAAACTGTTCCCTATGTTAAGGAATAAGGCAGTCCGCCTTGTTTCAAAACAGGAGCAGTGTCATGACTTCAACAATTAAACCCATTGTAATGGTCAACTGAAACCGGACACTTTCTTAAGCAGTCATCTTATAGAATTCCCGCTCAAATTCCAGCGGGGATTGATAGATCAGTTTTGAGTGTATACGTTTACCATTATAATAAAAAGCCAAATAATCAATAATACTCAGCTTTGCCGCCTCTCTTGTCTTGAATTTCTCGTAGTTAAGTTGCTCGTGCTTTAAGCTACGGAAAAACCGCTCTGTTGGTGAATTATCCCAACAGTCGCCTTTGCGGTTCATGCTTTGTTGCAACTTCATTATCTTCAAATGTTCCCTGTATTCATGGCTAGCGTATTGACTGCCCCGATCAGAATGATGCTGTAGGCCAGGGTCGGGCTTTCGCCTCCAAAATGCCATCTGTAGAGCATTGACACACAGCGAAGTCCGCATGTTGTAATTAATTGGGGATAATATCGTGTTCGTAGCGATCGAAGATGAAGCGCATCAGATTCAAATCGACTGGAACATCATGCCTTTCTAATTCAGCCCATTTTTTTTAGCCTCGTTAAGATCGCTACCTAACGGGATCTCGATATGTTTTCCTAGCTCATTACGCCCGTTATAATAATACGCTTTCTACACTTTGCCATTCTTGAGAATACGGACTCTAAGTAACATGCGGGGAGGGGGTAAGTCAAGATTAGCCGATTTAGGTCGCATATTATCTTCCCTCATTAAGCATTGAAAAATCAGGCAAAATTTCACATTAAAATATAATAGAAAACTGACACATTGAATGCTTATTGTATTTTTGGTTTTCAAGAAATAGCTTAATTTTTCTCCTCAAACCACCGGTAAAGAGTCGGTAACATAATTAGAGTTAATAGGGTTGAAGTGATCAGTCCACCAATAACAACAATAGCCAGCGGGCGTTGGACTTCTGACCCGGGTCCTGTGGCGAATAAAAAAGGCACCAGTCCCAGCAGCGCAACCGTGGCGGTCATCATGACCGGGCGGAAACGTTGCTCACAACCCTCACGAACGGCCTGCATCTGACTAAGTCCACTACTACGAAGATTACGGATATAGGAAACCAAAACCACACCGTTTAATACAGCGATCCCCCACAGGGCAATAAACCCGACCGAAGCCGGTACTGACAGATATTCGCCAGTAACGAATAAGGCAACTACGCCCCCTATCGATGCAAACGGCAGTACCAGAATAATCAGAGCGGCAAAGCGTAGTGAGTTGAATAGCATAAATAACACAAAGAAAATCGCACCGATGGTGATTGGAATGATGATTTTAAGATGTCCCAAGGCACGTTCCATGTTCTGGAATTGCCCGCCCCACTCAAGATAATAGCCTTCGGGCAGTGTAATTTGGCTGGATACGTTTTTTTGCAGCTCTGCAACAAAGCTACCCAAGTCTCTATCTCTGACGTTAATACCAACAACAATACGACGTTTACCCATTTCTCTACTAATCTGTGACGGTCCGTCATTAAGGCCAATATCTGCCAAATCGCCTAGCGGAATACGCGCGCCGTTTGGAGAAGTCAGTAAAATAGCGTCAATGGCTTCGATGCTATTGCGAAAGTCTTCGGGCAAACGCACGGCTGCAGAGAAGCGTCGCTCACCTTCATAAATGTCGGTTGCTTTTTTGCCCCCGATAGCGGTTTCAATAACATCATGAATATCCGAGGCATTAATACCGTGTCTTGCAGTAGCTTCACGATTGACGGTTATGGATAAATATTGTTGACCGGTGAGCCGTTCTACCCGAATATCCTGAGAGCCTTTGATTGTCGCTGCCACCCGGGCAATCTCATTTGCCGTTGTTTTTAACTGCTCAAGATCATCCCCAAATACCTTCACGGCCAGATCTGATCGAACGCCGGTAAGCATTTCATCGACGCGATCTGAAATCGGTTGCGCCATTACCACTTGTACGCCAGGTAAATTTTTGGTCAATTTATCGCGAATTGCATCGGCAATAGTATCTTGAGTCCACCCTTCAGGCCATTCATTCCTTGGCTTCAAACTAACAATGGGTGTTGATTCATTTTGACTTTGCGAGTCGGCGGGACTTTCACCGCGGCCAATATTAGTAACCGCCAGACTCACCCCAGGAATTTCCATTACCATGCGCATGGCGTCCATTTCCATCTTTATGCCTTCTTGTAATGATATATTGGGCATCCGGTTGATTGCCGGAACAATTGAGCCTTCTTTCATTTCAGGAATAAAAGCACTACCTAAAAGAGGAAGCAAAACCAGTGCACCAATAAACAAACTGGAAGCCACAAATACGACTGCTTTGCTATTTTCCAGGGACATATCCAACAGCTTCAGATAGGGTCGTTTCATAAAGGCAATAATACGCGTGTCGTGTTCTTTTGTATCTTGCCCCTGTAACAGAAACGAGCATAATACCGGTGTTAGGGTTAGCGACAAAACCAGTGAAATCAGTAAAGCAATCGCTATGGTATAAGCCAGTGGTGCAAACATCTTTCCTTCCATACCTTCCAGCGTCATCAATGGTAGAAATACTAGCACGATAATGCCCACGCCAAATAATACCGGTGTGGCAACTTCCAGGGCAGCGGCCATAACCACTTTAATTCGACTGGTCGAACTGCCTTTGCGCTCGGTGAGTAAACTGAAAGCATTTTCGACAACGACAACTGAGCCATCGACTATCAGTCCGATTGCAATCGCCAATCCACCCAGTGACATCAGGTTGGCAGAAATACCTAACTGGTTCATAACAATAAAAGTGCACAGTGGTGTAACGACCAAGGTACTGACAACAATGATACTGGAACGGAAATCACCGAGAAACAGCAGTAGTGTGATAACCACCAGTGCAATACCTTCGATTAATACCTTGGTGACGGTGTGCAGGGAAGCATCAACCAGTTCACTACGGTCATAAAAGGGGGTGATTTTCAGATTATCAGGAAGCATGTGCTGGTCATTTATTTCCTGGACACGTTGCTTGATGCGACTGACAACTTCTTTAGCGTTGCCTCCGCGCAACATCATTACAATCCCTCCAACTGACTCGGTATAACCGTTTTTTATTACCGCGCCAACCCGCACTTCGTGACCGATTTTCACCTCGGCTACATCGTGTATATGAATGGGGACACTGTGTTCTTCTTTGAGCACGATACTGTCAATGTCTGCCACATTACGAATTAATCCAACGCCCCGAATCAAATATTGCTCGGCATAATGGGGCAAAACACCGCCACCGCTGTTGGCATTATTACGAATAAGCGCAGTAAAGACTTCGTCTAAAGTAATGTGATAATGGGACAGGCGATCAGGGTTAATTAATACCTGATATTGTTTGTTATAGCCTCCCTGCGAATTAATTTCAGCAACCCCGGGTATACCCCGTAATAAGGGGCGCACCACCCAATCCTGGGTTTCGCGACGGCGCATCAGCTCCTCAGGTGTCAAGGCCACTTGGCCATCGTCGGCTTTATCCAGGGTGTATTGATACACTTCACCCAGTCCAGTGGAAACCGGACCTAATATTGGATTGATGCCGTCTGGCATGTTGTGACTGACCTCTATCAAGCGCTCCATGACCAATTGTCTGGCGAAATAAACATCGGTGTCGTCCGTAAAAACCAATGTGATAAGCGAAAGCCCGTTTTTATTTAATGAGCGCATTTCCGTCAGGCCAGGCAGTCCCGTCATCGCAATTTCCAAAGGCACCGTAATAAAACGCTCGACCTCTTCCGGCGAGCGCCCTGAAGATTCACTGGCAATTTGAACCTGCACGTTAGTGACATCGGGAAATGCATCGACAGACAGTGATTGTAAGGCACGGATGCCGAACAGGGTTATGCTGGCCGCCAGTGCTATGACCAGAATGCGGTTATTTAAACTCCCCCTGATTAATGCTTCAATCATAAGCTATTCCAACTCCTTGCGCTGGCGTTCGCTATTAAGATGAAATCCGCCTTCCACAACAACTTTATCACCCTGTTTCAAACCCTCAAGAACACGTCGTACATCTCCGTAACGAATGCCCAATTTTACCGGTCTCAGCTGGAATTCTTCTGGCCCTGTTTCGACGAAAACATGATCACTGTCATTAACACGCAGCACGGCAGAATCGGGCAAGATTAATTCCTGTATTCCCTGTTTGCGAATCAACAGGTTTGCCAACATGTGCGGTTTTAAATTTCGCTGAGCATTGGGTAGTTCCATGCGCACAGTGACGGTGCGTGTATCAGGATCAACCATGTCTGCAACATAAATGATGCGACCGCTTAATGCTGTTTCAGGTAATGCGGCAATAGTAACTTCAGCTTCATCGCCTTTGTGTGCCCAACTCGCCTGTTGCTCGGGCAGTTCTGCAACGACCCATACATGCGATAGATTCGCTACGGTAAACAAGGCATCAGCAGGTTGAACTACTTGTCCGACCGTTACTTTTCTTTCAACAATGGTACCTTGAATGCTAGCGGTAATCGGTAAAATTGAATGAATCTTCCTCTCTTTGGATAACCGGGCCAGGTCACTATCCGACATGCCAAATGCCCGTAACTGGTCGGTTGCCGTGCGTAAATCCACGTCAGCTTCTGTTAACACGCCTTCTCTTTCCTGAAGTTCAGCGGCAGCAATGACATCACTGGCCAGTAGTCGTTTGGCCCTGCTTACTGCCAGACGCCTTAAATTAACTTGTGAACTGGCCTTTAGATAAGCTGATTGTGCCAAGCCAAGTTCGGTGCTGTTTAAGGTCGCAATTTGTTCACCTTTGCGTACTTCCTGACCCAGGATGGCTTCTGTTTCAATAATCCGGCCAGTTACTGTTGCACCAATTCGGGCAACATGCTGTTGATCCAGATCAATTCTTGCCGGCAAACGAAATGAATCATGTACTTGATCTTCACCAATAGCGATAACTTTGACCCGTTTCATTAAGGTAGACGTGGCTTTTATCACCGGAAACGAGTTTTCGGCATGAATTGCCAACGGGATCAGTAACAAAATTAAAAACAACGGGTTTAATAAAGTCATAATTTCAGGCTCTCCAAGTCGGTGGCGCGTAAACGATCAAGAATGATTTGTGCAGCCTGGCGATCAAACTTTGCGTTAAGATAATCATTGCGAACAGTTCGGTAAGTACGTTGTGCATCGAGGTAATCGAGTATGCCACGCTCCCCGAGGCGGTAGGCCGCTTCAGCGACTTTTAGCACGGACTCGGCTTCCTTTAGTAAACCGGCGTCAAAGGTTTCAACCTGGCGATTCGCTATGTGATAACGATTGTAGGCATTTTCAAGTTCTCGTATAACCAGATATTCCTGTTGACTGGCTAATGCTTCTGCTTGTTTTAATTCTGCAGTGGCTTCGCCAATCGGTCCCTGTCGCTGATTCCACAAAGGTAAATGAATGACTATATTAACCCGCCATTGTTCAAGGCCGGGGTCTCGTTCTGCGCCTGCTTTTAAAGTGGGCTGCGGATAGCGAAGATTTTGCTGAAATTTGACTTTAGCTTCAGCCATCTGAACTTCTGCACGAAATTGCTGTAAAACAGGTTGTTTGTCGAGCACTTCTGCCCGCATAGTTTCCATAGTTGCTAATGATGCTAATGGTGCAGGTAATTCTCCTACTATTTCATATTGGTGCGGTAAGGCGTTGCCAAACATCATGTGTAGGGCCGATTTTGCATCCTCAACTTGTGTTTCAGCGCTTTCCCTCAACTTTAGTGCATTAAGCAATTCCGCATCAGATTTTACCTGTTCATAGCGGGGCGCCTCTCCAACTTCAACTTTAAGTTTAATTTTTTCGCGTATTTGAGTCAGTAATTGCTCATTGTCTTTACTGATTAGCAGTTCCGCCTGACGGCGCAAAATCTCATAAAATGCTAAGCGAGTTTGGCTGCGAACGGTTAACCAGACATGGCGATTAGCCTCATCCGCAGAAATAATTCCGGCTTCGGCGACCATGCGACGAGCTTCTCTTACAAACGGGAGGTCTAGGGATTGGGAAATGAAAACTTGTTGATTGGAGCCATTAAGCGCACCTGAGCCAAGGCCGGTTGAGCTTCCTCCACCTATTTCCAGTTCTGGATTTGGATAGGCTTTGGAGGTAATCAAAGCGGCCCGTGCCAAATCTTGGCGGGCATTGGCATTGGCAATAAATGGATTGTGTGCTTCAAGCAAGTTAAGCAGCTGAATTAAAGTCAGGGGCTCAGCAGAAAGATTACCGTGCCAAAAAATGCTTAGAGTAAGAATAAGTCTAAAACATTGCAAAATAGATGGGTAGCTATAATGTAATTTCACTGGGTTTTGTATATTCTTGTGTATTTGTGTTAAAAGCAATAAAAAACTATTATACATTTAAGTAAGAAGAATGACGGTACATTTACGAACAAACCAAAATCAGCAAATTTATGGATTTTCTTATCTATAAGTTTATAGCGATTTATATACGAATGTACTAATTCGTCTACCTATGGCTGGACCGAATGACACCAATTGCAAATATTGCAGACATAGTTTGGCAGTAATCGTCTGTCTCTAGTTTTTAAAGTTTTTAAAGTTGTTAAGGGTTGTCAGATGCCTGCCCTTAATCGCAGGCCTACCCGATGCCATAAGAACGCTGAGGGAAGGCGCCAGACAAACCCCTGGGTAGGTAATTGCGGGATATAACCAAGACTGATCAGGATCGGGAGATGGACTACGGGGATTTGAGTGATTGAGCTGTCTTTGACAGGCCACGCAAGCCGGCCGGCCAAGATTATAAGATTGCTTAGTCGGGCAGTTTTAAAGCAGATACCGTTGATTTTCCGTTGTGGTGAAGTACAAAATCTGAGAATTTTATCCCACTAGATAAAGCTTACCTGCATTGGCTTAGGCCAATGAAGCGTTGGCGAGTGGTTTAATACACTTGAGCTCATGGCACACCTCGTTGCTGGAGTGGTGCGCGGATTAACGGTTTGTGTGCCCGGATTTCGACAATGAGCATCGGCGAACCGCAATCCGGGCACACGAAGACCGCTTACACTGATTCTGCCGACGACTTAATCACCGGCTTCCGCAGGGACTACCTGCAGCAACGCACGAATCTGCGCGAGTTTATGTGTCGTTCGGTATTGGCTACCCAATTTATCCTGACTGATCGCTATACATCCTACCTTTTGCCACCGTGTGTTCAGGATTATTTACCTGAAGATCATATGGCACGATTTGTTGTCGAACTTGTTGATCAATTGGATTTGCGAAGTCTATCGATGCAACCATAAAGCCGTACATTGCCCAAAAACGGCAACGTCATAATCAATCTCTTGAAGCTCGATTCCAACATGAGCCGGAAATAGAACATCCACCTTGACGCCGATTGAGGCTATGACGCATCACTTATCAACCAAAGCCGGCAAAGCACTCTACAGCAAGCGTAAATCAACAGTCGAAACCGTGTTTGGCATTATTAAACACGTTCAGGGGTTCAGACAATTTCATCTTCGCGGCTTGGAATCCGTCCAAAGTGAATGGAATTTAGTCTGTATTGGTTGGAATTTGAAAAGAATGCATGCATTGAGAGGGTAATAAAGAGAAAAAAGGCTTCGGATGGTTCATAAAACAGAATCAAGGGCATTAAAAATGGTAACAACTAACTTTTTTGAGTTTAAAACTTGATTAAGCCAGTTTGTTGGCTTTATTAATCCGACAGCCTTCTAGGAGTTGAATAAATGAATGTTAAGCAAAGATTACTGAAGCTGGAGCAATCCATTAAAAATGATGCAATGGAGATTATTATTTTAAAGATCGATGGTAAACAGCCATTACCAGAGTCGGCCATAATTGGTTGCTGTAAAATCAGCTATCAATATGCAGAGGTTGATGAAAAATAAAAGTAATGTAGCCGGCAAATAACGGCTTTTTTGTAGGACTTATTTGGTCAATAAATCCTTTTTGCTTGAAGCAGGAGCAGAGGCTAACTTTAATTGCTGAGTAGGCGCTTCCTTCTTACTAGTAGAGCTCTGGTCTGGCATAAACCCTGATTTTTTAGGCCTATTTACATCCGTATCAGCTATGTCAGCAGACAAATAGTCATTATAAAAAATAGGAATAAAAAAAATAATCATTGCAGCAATGGCAACAAAAGCAGGGCTGATAATTCCTGCTAACCAGTAAGCAAGTGCGGCGCCGAATAACAGTCGAGTTGGGGTGGGTACTTTAATATATTTCAATGTGATTTATTTGGGTAAATAGTCGCCATTCTTAAACCCGATTTAGAAAGAGTGCGCGCAAACTGTATCAACTTTCATGCCTGAATTGTTGGCAGTTGTTGTGGGTGTTTTTTTGAGAATGGGAGGAAATTGGGAAAATTTTCTTTCAGGCATAAAAAAAGAGCTTTGCAGATTGCATAAGCCCTTGATTTTTATGGTGCCTCGGGCCGGAGTCGAACCGGCACGTCCTTACGAACGAGGGATTTTAAGTCCCTTGCGTCTACCAATTTCGCCACCGAGGCATCGATAACTTTGATAAGATCGCTATTATATAGCATCTAGCAAAATAAACCAGACCTAACATTAAAAAAGCTTAGCCACGGAAATTTTGTAGGGATTAAATAATCTGCATAAATTATATTCTTATAAAAAGTTTAATTTTTAAACACTTGTTTTGAAAATATTTACATGCCTAATAAAATAGTGCCGGATTGCAGTACAATAAGCTCCTTATCTAACTGTTTACGCTTAAAATACTAATGAATAAACAAAAAAAACTACTGCGTTCTGATATACGCTACGAATGTGGCGATGCTTTTTATGAGCGTGGACGTAGTTATTTTGAAAAGGGTTCGGTCCTTAGTTTGGATATTAAAAGCGAAGGGGCCCTTTTTGTCCAACTTAATTCATCGGTCAAAGGCAGCCATAAAACACCCTACAAGCAAAATATCCGCATAATTTGGCGGCCAGACTTTAGTGCGGCAGAAATTGAAGGGGACTGCACTTGTCCAATTGCTTATAACTGTAAGCATGTTGCTGCAGCTTGCCTAAAGTATCAAAATTCCGATCAGCTTCTTTCGACAGCGGTTGTAAAACCGAGCTGTATTGGCTGGCTCGACACACTACATCAAAAAGTCCCAAAGCAAATTGATGTCCAGGATGAGTTTATTGCGTATATTCTAAAACCAGGTCATGTAAAACATGAATATACCGTTGAGTTTTTAATTACTAAGGTAAAGAAAACCGGTGGTCTGAATAAAGGTAGAAAAACCACTTTAAATAATCTTCGTTACAGTTATTCCTATCTTAATTATGTGCAACCGGAAGATCAGGAAATTTCAAAGTTGCTGACTGCGCTAAATCCAACTTTTAAAGATGAACCACTGATTGTAGGATCGACCGGATATTTGGCATTATCCAAGCTACTGAAAACAGGCCGGTTGTATTCGCAAAATACAGATAAGGCTCCGCTAATAAAAGGATTGGATCGCGATCTATCATTTAAGTGGCAAACAGACGAGTCAGGGGCTTATCAATTAGTTGTTAAAATCGACCCCCTTGCGGTCATTTTGCTGACTGAGCCACCGCAATATCTGGATGAATCTTTGGGTGTGATTGGTGCTGTCAATACTCACAAGCTCTCGCTAGAACAATTAAAAAACATCCTGTCTGCGCCATTGATACCAGCTGAATATGCGGATGAATTTAGTCAGCGCCTGATTATTGAGCATCCTGGACTGCCTTTGCCGGCACCTAGAAAAGTTGAGTTGATCGAGACAGATCAACTTAAACCGAAACCAAGACTTTTATTGTTTGGTCATCAGGTCAACCCGCAACAATATAGTCATTATATGGCGGTTACTTTTGATTATGGCGAGTGGACGATCTCTGCAATTCCTTTTGAAGACTATAGTGTGGTAAAAACCGAGTTGGGCTTGGTACGGATTAAACGTAACCTGGATATTGAGCAACAGGAGGTTCAGCGATTGACCGAGCTTGGTTTTATGGTCACTACCTCCATGGAAATCAGTAAGCAAGAACTGTTTTTATATAGCCCGGGGCAAATATCCCAAATGGACAGTGCCGCACGCTGGGGCAATTTCCTACAAAATACATTATTGGAGCTGGAACAAGACGGCTGGCTTATTGAAATTGATGAAAGCTTTTTACTTAATTTCCAAACTGCGCAAAATTGGGATGCCGAAATCAGTGAAGGTCAGAATGACTGGTTTGAAATGCGTTTTAACATTGACATTGATGGACAATCTTTGCCTTTATTGCCGTTGATTATGCCAATTTTGGAAAACTATGATCTGGAAAATTTGCCAGAAATGCTCAGTATTCCTTTGGGCGACCATAATTATTTGAATTTGCCCTGCGATAAAATAAGACCGTTTTTAAATGTGTTGCTTGAACTGTTTAACAGTAGCACGCTGGATAAAGACGGCTCGTTAAAACTATCTCGATTTAATGCAGCCTTGCTGTCCGATTTGGAAGAGCATAACTATGGATTATTCTCTATCAGTGGTGGTGAGGCGCTACGCGAACTGGGACAAAAATTAAAAAACTTTACCGGTATTCAGGATGTTGCACCACCCAACAATCTGCAGGCGGAATTACGTCATTATCAGCAACAAGGTCTCAATTGGCTGCAGTTCTTACGCGAATATAAGTTCTCCGGCATTCTTGCTGATGATATGGGCTTGGGGAAAACCATCCAGACGCTCGCACATTTGTTGTTGGAAAAACAAAGCGGCCGAATGAGTTTACCCAGTTTGATTATTGCGCCGACCAGTTTAATGAGCAATTGGCGACGTGAAACCGAACGTTTTACGCCGGATTTGAAAATCCTGATTTTACAGGGTACCGAACGCAAACAACTGTTTTATAAGATCAGGGACTATGATCTGATTTTGACAACATATCCTTTGCTATCTCGTGATGAAGAAACGTTGCTGGAACATGAGTATCATTATCTGATTCTGGACGAGGCACAAACCATTAAAAATCCACTTTCCAAAGCGGCGCGTCTGGTCCGTCAGATTAAAGTCAATCACCGACTTTGTTTAACCGGCACACCCATGGAAAATCATTTGGGTGAACTTTGGGCGCAATTTGACTTTTTAATGCCGGGCTTTTTAAGCGACAGCGCAACATTTAAAAAACGTTATCGCACGCCGATTGAATTGCATGGTGATAGTGAGCAAAGATCGCGGTTGTCACATCGCGTTGCACCTTTTATGCTCCGACGCACCAAACAGGAAGTCGCTACCGAATTGCCGCCCAAAACCGAAATTATTCGCTCGGTGCCGTTGTATCCAAAACAGGCTGCGTTATATGAAAGTATTCGTTTGACGATGGAGAAAAAGGTGCGTGATGCGATTTCGCAAAAAGGATTGTCGCGCAGTCATATTACCATTCTCGATGCCTTGCTTAAGCTTCGCCAGACCTGTTGCGACCCTCGTACACTGAGGCTTGTTGAAGCGCAAAAAGTACAGGAATCAGCCAAGCTTGATTTGCTGATGGAGATGTTACCGGAACAATTGGAAGAGGGTCGTCGAATATTGGTATTCTCCCAGTTCACTCGAATGATTGCGCTGATTGAAAACGAACTAAACTCACGTAACATCGGTTACGCCAAATTGACCGGTCAAACTCGTAATCGCGATGAAGCTATAGAGTTATTTAAAAGTGGTGAGGTTAATGTTTTTCTGATTAGTCTGAAAGCTGGCGGAGTAGGTTTAAATCTGACTGAAGCTGATACTGTTATTATTTATGATCCTTGGTGGAATCCGGCGGCAGAAAGTCAGGCTGCAGACCGTGCTCATCGAATAGGCCAAGATAAACCGGTTTTTGTTTATAAATTGATCACCGAAAATACCGTAGAAGAAAAGATTATCGCCATGCAAGATAAAAAACGAGCCTTGGCTGAAGGTATTTACAAAGATGGCAATAAAGAGGAATCATTAAAACTGACAGCGGAAGATCTGACTGCTTTGTTTGAACCAATGTGAGTTGAATATATCTTAAACTCTAAATTGCTTCATCCATTGATAAAACGTGGTGTCAGTTACTTTATCATGCGCCCATTTTAACCAGGCAGTGATGTAGGTATAAATGATTTTCAAAAAAGCGAAGCTGAGTAACTGTGGTTTAGTCAAGGCAAAGACGCGGGCCACCAGTAAAGTGCCGAGTAATTTGGCTAAAATTTCAATCAACAAGCCTTGTAAAATTAGTCCTTTCGCAATCAAAAAAAATGCCAGAATATTGATGGGAGCAACTATCAATATTGGAATACTAAAAGCCACCAGCGCCATGTTTGGCTCCGTCTGTCTAAGCCATTGCTCAACTTGCTCCAGGTGTAAGAATTGAGATAAAGAGCGTCCCAAAGCTGTCAGTAAATCCCAAAGCCATTCCTCAAGGATTAGGAAAATAGCTAAAAGCGAAAGTAATATTTTTTTCATTTTAAGTTAATATTTTTTGATTCTTTCATGATCTACGCAAAGTTCAAAGTTCACTCAATTCAAACAAAATGCCAAACAAAAAAGGCTCGCCAGACTTCACTTGACGAACCTTTTTGGCTTAAATTCGTGAAGGTTATTTCTTCATTTCTTTCTTAAAAACCTCATCCAATTTCTGATTGGCTTCCTGTCTGTACTGCTTCGAGTTATCAATAGCTTGTGGTTTTGGATCCGTTAAAACAGGAGCAGCAGTAGGTATTTGGATTTGAGCGTCAACAACGGGTTCTGCGATTTCTTGCGTTTTGTCCAAACGAAACGCAGGCCCATAAGTTGTATCCACATCAAAATCATCCCAGATATAAGCAGGTTGAGTGATGGGTTTAGTGGGTAGCGGTATGGTAATTAAATCGGCAATGCCAACGCCAAGACGTCCAGCTGTGTGAACCAGACCTTTAAATAAACCGCCCACAATTCCATAAAAAACATTGCTTTTATTCGATGTGTTAATCATGCTTTTAGGTATTTCTAATGGAGCAGTAGTCAAATTAGCAAGGGCATTAACAGCTTTGCGACCCACTTTACTGCCATAACTTGATTGTCCCGACTGATTAGCCGCAAATGTTGCAGAGGCATGGACAGCTAGCAGACCAGTTAATAAAAAGAATACAAAAAAACGATTTACTTTACGCATGGCAAAACCTGTTGGTGTGTTTATAGTAAAATCAGTATAGCAGAGCTGGCATTATTTACTCATCCGTGCTTTAGCAAAAACGTCTGCCATAGTGCCATGGATTGGAATTTGCGGCTTGGGTTTATAGTCGGACTTTTTTTGTTGATTCCGTTCGGGTCTGACTTCGCTAGCTTCAGGATTGGTTTTCATGGACAAGGCTATCCGTTTTCGTTCGACATCGACTTCCATGACGGTAACTTTAACCATATCTCCGGTTTTAACGGCGTCTCTGGGATCTTTGACAAAGTTGTCGGATAAATGAGAGATATGCACCAGTCCATCCTGATGCACGCCAATATCAACAAAGGCACCAAAGTTTGCAACATTGGTCACTACACCGTCCAGTTTCATGCCAACGACAAGATCAGTGATTTTTTCGATGCCAGCCTTGAATTCAACGCTTTTAAATTCCGGCCTGGGATCGCGACCCGGCTTTTCAAGCTCTTGCAAGATGTCGGTGACTGTCGGCAGACCGAAATGTTCGTTGGTATATTGTCCAGGATTTAAACCTCTTAAAAACTGACTTTGACCAATCAGATCGCGAATCGATTTTCCGGTGTCGGCGATAATGGCTTCAACCACAGGATAAGCTTCAGGGTGCACGGACGAGGCATCCAGCGGGTTATCACCATCCATGATGCGCAGAAATCCTGCCGCCTGTTCATAAGCTTTTTCGCCTAAACGGGGCACTTTTTTTAATTGCTTGCGATTGGCAAACGGGCCGTTTTCATTACGAAAAATAACAATATTTTCGCTGATACTGGCAGATAATCCGGAGACCTGTTTTAACAAGGACACCGAGGCAGTATTTACGTCAACGCCAACCGCGTTAACACAATCCTCGACTACAGTATCAAGGCCTTTGGCTAACTGAACCTGATTGATATCATGCTGATACTGACCCACGCCGATCGATTTTGGATCGATTTTAACCAGTTCTGCCAAGGGATCCTGCAAGCGTCTAGCGATAGACACCGCGCCGCGCAAAGTCACGTCCAAATCAGGAAATTCTTTGGCCGCCAGTTCAGACGCGGAATACACCGAAGCACCAGCTTCCGACACGGTAATCTTGGTAAATTTAAGATCACTGTGTTTTTTCATCACATCGGCGACCAGTTGGTCTGTTTCTCTTGAACCTGTACCATTACCTATGCTGACCAAATCAACTTTATGTTTTTGTATCAGTTTTGCGAGGGAGTCAATCGATCCATCCCAGTCCTTGCGTGGCGGATGCGGGTATATAGTGTCAGTGCCTAACACTTTTCCGGTTGGATCAACAATGGCAACCTTAACGCCGGTGCGGATGCCGGGATCCAGTCCCATCGTCGCTTTTGGCCCAGCAGGTGCGGCCAATAACAAGTCTCTTAAATTACTGGCGAAAACCCGGATGGCTTCGAGTTCCGCGGCTTCGCGCAATCTCAGTTTTAAATCAAGATCGATTCGGGTGTATAGTTTTATCTTCCAGGCAAAACGAGCCGTTTCTGCCAGCCAGACATTGGCAGGTTTTGAGTTGTCAGTAATATTAAGCCGTAAGGTAACAAACTGAACACAAAGATCATGCTCCAGTTTATCGTCAGTACCGGGTTTGAGAGTCAGGTTTAACATATCCTCATTGCGACCCCGAAATAAAGCCAATGCCCGGTGCGAAGGAATTTTGTTAATGGCTTCCTGGTAATCGAAATAATCTTTAAACTTTTCGGCGGCCTGTTCTTTTCCGGTTACAACCGTGGCATGTACTATGCCTTTTTGCCAGATACGTTCGCGCAGTTCAGCCAATAATTCAGCGTCTTCAGAAATGCGTTCCATGATAATTTGTCTGGCGCCATCCAGTGCAGCAGCAATATCGGGCACACCTTTTTCTGCATTAATATAAGCAGTAGCGACTTGCTCAGGAATCAGGCTACGATCTGCCAACAAGGCATCAGCCAGCGGTTCAAGTCCTGCTTCGCGGGCAATTTGCGCTTTAGTCCGACGTTTGGGTTTGAAAGGTAAATATAAATCTTCAAGTAGCGTTTTGGTGTCGGCATCCAGAATGGCTTTTTCCAGTTCTGGTGTCAATTTGCCTTGAGAGTTAATGCTATCCAGAATGGTTTTGCGCCGGGCGTTAAGCTCACGCAAATAGCCCAAACGTTCTTCCAGCAGTCTTAATTGTGTGTCGTCCAAGCCGCCGGTCACTTCTTTTCGATAGCGTGAAATAAACGGAACAGTCGCTCCTTCATCCAACAACTCGACAGCAGCGCTGACTTGCTTGATATTAACGGCTAATTCTTGGGCAATTCGGTGGAGTACGTCCATTTATCGGGTTCTTTCTAATATTTATGTGGATTTTAAGTGCGAAGCACTGTTAGCTTAAATCGCAACGCAATTGCATAGGATGTGTTGAACAAAGTGAAGCGCATCTATCTCGATTATCACGCTTTCGCTCCTCATCTTACGCAGTACATGAACTCCATTTTACAACACCGCTAGGGCTTGTTCATAATCCGGTTCATCTGCAATTTCACCAACCAACTGCGTATAGAGCACTTTATCGTTTTCATCAATAATGACGATGGCTCGTGCAGTCAAACCTGCAAGGAAGGTATCGACGATATTAACACCATAATCTTGGCCAAAACTGGAACGAAAAGTTGAAAGCGGAATGACATCTTTTAAGCCTTCCGATTCACAAAACCGGCTTTGTGCAAAAGGCAGGTCGCCAGAAATAGCCAACACCACGGTATTGTCCAGATGCGAGGCCTTTTGATTGAATTTGCGTGTGGATGCGGCGCAGGTTGGGGTGTCAAGGCTAGGTACGATATTCAGTACTTTTCTTTTCCCGGCATAGGTTGCAAGAGTAACATCGACCAACTCGCGACTAGTCAGGACGAAAGCAGGGGCATCGCTACCCACTAAAGGCAATTCGCCAGAGGTGTTAAGAGGTTTGCCTTGGAAGGTGATGGTAGCCATGAGTATTTCCTCTAGTGGTTTGTTTAGGAATGGAAAAATATATTACATTTGTATTTGATTCGATTGTGAGAGGCGCTTGTCACGCCCTATTACTTTAATCTTTAAGCTTAATCCCTGCTCTTGCTCTTAACCCGCTTCATCAGGCGCTCCTTCTTTTTTACCTGCCAATCGGTCAGTTTGTTCTTTTGTCCGTGAAACGGATTAACCGGCGATTTAAAGACCAAGCGTATCGGGGTTCCTACCAGCCCCATTTTGTCCCGATAATAGTTCATCAAATAACGCTTGTACGATTCCGGCAAGACATCGGTTTGTATACCGTGAATCACCACAATCGGCGGATTTCTTCCGCCCTGGTGGGCATATTTTAATTTAATTCGACGCGAATTAATGATGGGTGGTTGATGTGCGGTGGTTGCTTCTTTGAGGATTCGGGTTAGCATCGGTGTCGACATATCGAGCATGGCCGCCGCATACAATTGCTGTACCACATCAAACATTTTGCCAACGCCACTACCATGCAGCGCAGAAATAGGATGTTTTTCGGCAAACTCAAGGAACGACAGCTTCACATCGAGTTGACGATTAATCGTAACCTTTTGCTCGGCGCTAATGCCGTCCCATTTGTTCAGCCCGATAATCAAGGCTCTACCGGCTTCCAATACCAAACCTAACAAATGCGCGTCCTGATCGGTGATGCCTTCTTGCGCATCAATCAGATAAATCACTACATTGGATTTTTCAATCGCCTGCAATGATTTAATAACGCTAAACTTTTCGATGGTCTCTGATATTTTCGATCTTCTGCGCATCCCGGCGGTATCGACCAGCGTAAACAGCTTGCCATTACGTTCAAAAGGTATGTAAATGCTGTCGCGTGTTGTTCCGGGTTCATCAAAAACAATAACGCGTTCTTCACCCAGTAAACGATTGACTAACGTCGATTTACCAACATTAGGTCGACCAACCACGGCGATACCAATACCGCCGTGTGCCTCTTCAACAATACTTGCGTCAGCAGGTAACAACTGATTAACTTTTTCCAGTAACTCAGGTATGCCTTTCCCATGTGAAGCAGCGATCTGCACCGGCTCGCCGAGCGCCAAAGAATAAAAATCCGAGGCGGCCATATTGCCATCAAGACCGTCAACTTTGTTCGTGACCAGTACTACCGGCTTTTGCAGCTTACGAAGAGTATCCGCAATTACCTTGTCAGAAGCGCTTAAGCCCTCGCGGGCATCAACCATAAAAAACACAATATCAGCTTCTTCAAGTGCAACCTGCACCTGCTTTCTGGCAAAGCTTTCTATGCCTTCAGCATCATCGGCAATACCGCCGGTATCAACAACCAGACAGGGACGGTCGCCAAGTTTGACACGTCCATATTGTCTGTCTCTGGTCAAGCCTGAAAAATCCGCGACCAAGGCATCTCGGCTACGAGTTAAGTAATTGAATAAAGTTGATTTTCCAACATTAGGTCTCCCGACCAGAGCTATTACAGGTAACATATTTTTATTTAACTTTTATCGCGGCAAGAGTGCCGTCTTTTGCATAAACATAAACAATGCCATCCAACACAACAGGTTTGGCATCAATTGGAACATCAGTGACTTGAACCCGGCCCATTTGTCGGCCATCGCTGCTGGATAGCCAATGTATGTAGCCATCAAGGTCGCCAACTACGACATAGTTTTCGTAGGCGGCGGGGGCTGTTAATTTTCTCTGGTGCAGCTCTTTTTGCTGCCACATTGAAGCGCCATTCCGTTGATCCAATTGCCAGACATGGCTTTCAGAATCAGTCAGAAATAAATATCTAAAATCATTACCCAAGCCCGAATGCGAGGAAATGGCATCATTACGCCACATTACATCGCCATCTGATTCTGATATAGCCGCTATACCGCCCTGATAACTAGCCACGTAAATCACGCCATTTATAAGGAGAGGATCTACATCAAGATCGACCAGTCGTTCAATTTCAGAACGTCCTTTGGGAATGGCAATGCTGGTTTCCCAAACGTATTTCCCGTTGACCAATTTCAATGCCATTAACTTGCCGTTATCATAGCCACCAATAACATTATCCTCAGCAATCAGCGGCGACCCTGTTCCCCTAATACTTAAAGCCGGCACATTGCGCTCGTAATTCCAGCGCTTGCCTCCGGTCTTTTCATCAAGAGCAAATAAAGACCCATCTGTAGTGCGAATCACAACGATATTTTTGGCGATAACAGGTACCGAAAGCACTTCGCTGGAAACTGCGGCTTTCCATAAAACAACGCCAGTTTCAATATTTAAGGCAACTACCTCGGCATCACTGGAACCCAAGATTACCGTTTCTGAACCCAGACCCGGACCACCGGAAAAATGAACTTCTGTTTTGGTTTCCCAGATTAACTTACCAGTAGTGAGGCTTCTAGCCTGAACCAGGCCTTCACGATCCGCCGCAATAATTTTTCCACTACCTATTACCGGAATCAATTTTAAGGATTGTTCATCAGCACCTACGCCAACTGACTCTTTCCAAAGAACCTCAAGTTTTATTTCAGGGGTGGGCACTGAGTCAACCAAAACAGCAGGTGGATCAGCGTTGTCTTCACCGCCCCGAAAATAATCGGTAATCCCTGAAACAGATTCGCCCAGCGTATCAAAAGTCGCACAACCGGTTAACAAGTTGATAAGCAAAAACACATAAAAAAACGATGAAACACTTTTGATCTTTCGCCTTTTGCTTTTTACCTGTTTCATAAAATTAATCATTATTTGTTGTTTTCCAGCTTTTCTTGAGCAGTTAGATCATCAATTTTGAACTGCAACAAAGGCGATGGCTGGCCATTTCTTAACGCATTTTGATATGAAGTACGCGCTTCATCCAATCGATCCAGGGCAACATACAAATCACCAACCAATTCATCAAAATTAGCTGAATAATTGGCCGAAGTTTTGGCATCGACTTCGTTAATAATCTGCAGACCTTGTTCGTATTCACCTGTAGCAAGCATTAAACGAACCAATCTGATTTTGGCAATATTACTTAATTGTTTGTTAGGATTTGCTGCAAGTATCTTTAAAATCTCCTTTGCTGCTGGAATATCACCTTCCTGGACCTTTAATTTAGCCTGTAACAATCCGCTAAAAGTTGCGTATTCAGAATCCTTAAATTGCTCCTGCATACGTTGGCTTAGCTTTTCTATACTGTCTTTTTTATTTTCAGTCTCAGCTTTCAATAATTGTTCATACATTTGAGAAGCTTGCGAGGCTTGTTCTTTTTTATGAGTCTGCCAGTAATTCCAGCTCATGATAATGACCATCCCCATACCTAAACCAACGAGGGTTGCAGTTGAGTTTTCTTTCCACCATCTTTTTAAGGCTTCAACCTGTTCTTCTTCTGTTTCGTAAATTTCCACTTGATTTTCTCTTGTTTAATAATTAAAAAATTTTTACTAATCATAAGGTTGTACAAAAATACAAATGTTTGTACGGATTTAATCTAAAGCTTTTGGTTAAAACTTGTTCTAATCAGTTAAACCCATGTTCAATCATAAATTCAATTGCTTGCTGCTGAGACATGTTCTGCTGTTCCTGCTGATTATTTCGCAACGACTTGATGGCGACTTCGCCACGATCCGCTTCATCGTCACCCAAGATAATAGCTAATTGGGCACCGCTTTTATCTGCTTTTTTAAACTGGCTTTTAAAACTGCCACCGCCGCAATTTACCTGTAATTTCAGGTTTGGGATTTCATTTCTGATGGTTTCAGCAAAACGTAAACCTTGCTGTTCGGCAATTTCACCGACCCGAATCATATACACATCAACAGGACTGGTAAGCTTAATATTATCAAGGGTTTCCATCAGGGCCAAGAGTCGTTCAATACCCATTGCAAATCCAACTGCATGATTGGGCTTGCCACCTAATTGTTCAATCAAACCATCATAACGTCCGCCGGCACAAACAGTGCCCTGTGAACCAAGTTCGTCAGTGACCCATTCAAAAACAGTCTTACTGTAATAATCCAAACCACGCACTAATCGGGTATTCAGCTTATAGGCTATGCCCAGATCATCAAGAATTGTAGTAATCGCCTTAAAATGCTGAAGACTCTCTTCACCTAAAAAATCCATCAATTCCGGCGCGTTAGCGACAACAGACTTCATTGCCGGATTTTTGGTATCCAGTATCCGTAATGGATTGGTCTTTAATCGGCGTAAACTGTCCTCATCCAACTGGTCCAGATGCCCCTCAAAATAGTTGACCAGACGTTCACGGTAAATACCACGTTCTGCAATTGTACCCAAAGAATTAAGCTCTAAGCGTACTTTATCGCGGATACCCAGTTTTTTCCACAATCTGTCCATTAGCAGAATCAATTCCGCGTCAATATCTGGACCTGCCATGCCGTAGGTTTCAACGCCTAACTGAAAAAACTGGCGATAGCGGCCCTTTTGAGGGCGCTCATGGCGATACATCGCGCCGTAATACCATAAACGGTGCACCTGATTATGTAACAACCCATGCTCCAGACAAGCTCTTAGACAACCCGCCGTCCCTTCCGGACGCAAGGTTAAGGAGTCGCCATTTCTGTCATCGAAGGTATACATTTCTTTTTCAACAATATCGGTTACTTCACCGATAGAGCGTTTAAATAATTCGGTTTTTTCAACGATGGGCAGCCGAATTTCACTGTAGCCATATGCGCCAAGTACATCTCTGATATTTTGTTCCGCATATTGCCAGAGCGGAGTTTGCTCGGGTAGCACATCATGCATCCCCCGAATTGCTTGGATATTGTTTGCCATGTTAATTAAGTGGTTTGTAGCAGGTAAATTTTTTATAACGGTTCGATAAACACGAAATATATAAAGATGAAAGGCAAAAGACGAAGCACGAAAGATGAACACTATAAAGATTGTGTCTTTAGTCTTTCGTCTTACACCATGTTAAATTAATGTGCGAAACAAGAGTCAGTTTTATCAACTAAATCGTCAAAACTCTTTAAGCATTGCCATTTTCTTCGCTTCATTGGAAAGCGGAAATTTTTCCAGTAACAGATTTTTGTATTCCCTGGCCAGTTCCCTATTGCCCAATGCACGTTCAGACTGGGCTGCCAGCCATAAGGTTTCAGCCGTATGAGCGGCAACGCCCAGATAACGTTGCAAATAACCTTTTGCCGCCCAGAAATCACCATTTTGATAAGCGATTTTTTGCATTTCCGATAAAGCCGGCGCATAGGTGTTATCAAGTTGCAACGCCTGTTTAAAATAATTTTCAGCCAGTGGTTTTTGCCCAAGACTGATCTGGCAGCGTCCTGCATTGGTTAAAGCCATCCATTGTCTGTCATTTAGCGGGTTTGAACTGGCCTTGGCCAATAAAGTCATGCCTGTTTCCAATTGACCTTGATCACAAAGAAACCGGCCAAGGTTATTTTGCACGCCTAAATCTTCTGGCGCCAAGTCGATAGCAGTCTCATAATGCTGTTTGGCCAAATCATTCTGATTTAATTTTTCATATAAAAAAGCCAAGGCATTATGTGCCTGGGCATTACTTGAATTATTATTCAATGACAGCAACAAATTTTCCTTGGCCAGTTCCAGTTTGTTCATGCTTAAATAGCGCACACCCAACTGAAGATGTATATCGCCCGGATCGTCACTTTTAGTAACGCTCGATGATCCGCAGGCAACCAAAGTCGCAAAAACTAGGCTCAGAGTTAAACACCTGAATTTTATTGCCGTCTCAAGTTGCACTTTGGAAACTCGCCGATTGAATTTTCAGATGTCTGCGGCTTTTGTCCTTAACTTGCCCCACCAACTGACCGCAGGCGGCATCAATATCTTCTCCACGCGTTTTTCTAATCGTCGTAACTATTCCCGCATCATTTAAAACGGTTTTAAAACGGTTGATGGTTTCTTTGCTGGAACACCGGTAAGAGGAGTTAGGAAAAGGATTAAATGGTATCAAATTGATTTTTGACGGTACCGTTTTTAATAATTTAATAAGTCCCCGCGCATCCTGCATCGAGTCATTAATGCCATCCAGCATTACATATTCAAACGTAACCGTGCGCCGTTGGGCTATATTTGCATTATCCCGGCACGCTTCCATTAATTCCTTTAATGGATATTTTTTATTAATGGGAACAAGTTCATCCCTCAATTCGTCAGTCACGGCATGAAGAGACACGGCAAGACTGACATCGCAGACTTGTGTCAACCGGTACATGGCGGGTACTACGCCCGAGGTGCTGACTGTCACTCTGCGTTTGGACAAGCCAAAAGTGAAATCATCCATCATCAGATTCATGGCGGCGACTGCATTGTCGAAATTTAACAAAGGTTCGCCCATGCCCATCATAACGACATTGGTAATTTTTTTTTCTTCGCCTAAGCGTTGTTGCGCGACAATGACCTGGCCGATGATTTCAGAAGTGGTCAAGTTGCGATTAAAGCCTTGCTGGGCAGTGGAGCAAAATGTGCAGGCAAGGGCGCAGCCGATTTGTGAAGAGACGCATAAAGTGCCACGCCCTGCTTCAGGTATGAACACGGTTTCTATCCGGTTTCCGCAACTGGTTTGCACCACCCATTTACGGGTGCCATCACTTGCGATTTGTTCAAATACAATTTCAGGGGTTTCTATTGTGCAGTTTTCAGTTAAATAAGCACGCAAAGTCTTGCTCATGTCGGTCATCAAATTGAAGTCTTCGACGCCTTCTTGATAGATCCATTTAAGCAACTGGGTAGCCCGAAACGGCTTTTCGCCTAAAGCGACAAAAAAGGCCGCAAGACCTTTTCTGTCGAAATCGAGCAAATTGATGGTTTTGGTTTTAGCGGGTTCTAGCACAAATTTCATTAGCTGAGAAAAAGAAAGCAATTTCCCTTTGAGCCGTTTCGACTGCATCTGAACCGTGGACGGCATTTTCATCAATGCTGGCTGCGAAATCAGCACGGATAGTGCCTTCAGTTGCTTCTTTAGGATTGGTAGCACCCATAATTTCGCGATGCTTAAGAACTGCGTTTTCACCTTCCAAGACCTGCATAATTACAGGACCAGAAATCATAAAGGACACCAAATCAGCAAAGAAACCGCGTTCGCTATGTTCAGCATAAAAGCCTTCGGCTTGCTCACGAGTCAAATGCAGCATTTTTGCCGCTACAATTTTCAAATCATTTTTTTCAAAACGACTGTAAATTTCACCGATTACATTTTTTGCAACTGCATCAGGTTTAATGATTGAGAAAGTGCGTTCTATCGTCATTTTTGTAAAACTCCAAAATTATGAATAAATTATTAAGTCGCGGATTATAACCGATCAGTGTCTTTATTTTGAAAATACCTTTCAGATATACTACTCGCCCTGAACTACACATTTCTTATCTAAGGTCTGCCATCCAGTTCTGCGCCTTCCTTTACAGGAATCATCAAATCATCAGGACTAATTCCCAGAATTAAAGCCATCGGACTGGCGATAAAGATAGAAGAATAAGTACCAAAAAATACGCCGAATAAAAGTACAATCGCAAAGTTATGAATCACTTCGCCCCCTAAAAAGAACAAGGAAACCAGCACTAAAATCACTGTCAACGAAGTCATAATGGTACGACTTAAGGTGACGTTGACTGAAATATTCATGATTTCTTCGGTAGATTTATTTCTTAACAACCGAAAATTTTCACGAATCCGGTCATAAACCACAATGGTATCGTTTAAGGAGTAACCAATCAACGCAAGAACCGCGGCTAAAACCGTCAAATCAAACTCTAAACCTAAAACGGAGAATAAACCCAAGGTTACGATAACATCATGAAAAGTCGCAAGTACCGCTCCGGCAGAAAACTTCCACTCAAAACGCCAGGCGATATAAATCAGAATACCGATCGTTGAATACAATAAGGCCAAAAAGCCATCTTCCGCCAAGTCGTCACCGACTTGAGGACCGACAAACTCAACCCGACGGACACTAGCAGGTTCTGCTGTGTTTTTATTGATCGCTTCAAGAACCTTTGCGCTTAATTCGACATTACTGACTCCATCCTGTGGCTTCAGGCGAATTAAAACATCTCTTGTGGTACCAAAGTTCTGTACCGTCGCATCATTAAAGCCTTCGGTGTCCAAGGTATTGCGTAGAACGGTTAAATCAGCGGCTTTTTGATAGCCCACTTCAATTAACGTGCCACCGGTAAAATCGATGCCCATCTGCAAGCCGCGTACCGCCAATGATCCCATGGAGATAATCATTAATACACCGGAAAATATCAGTGCTATGTTTCGATTACCTATAAAATTTATATTTGTTGTCTTCATTGTAACCTTCTATGTAAATGGTGATTCTTGATAATAAATCTACCTGAAGAATCTAAGCCTTTTATCCACAACGGAGACACGAAGAATTAATTTTTCGTGTCTTTCGTGGACTGAATGATTTCCTGGTGTCAGGTTCCTGATGGAAAGTTATTGGCCTAAAAAATCTAAATGGACAATTTCTCAACCCTACGATTACCGTAACTCCAGTTAATAACCATTCGTGTACCGGTAATGGCTGTAAACATGGAAGATAAAATTCCGATAATCAGTGTCACAGCAAAACCTTTAACAGACCCTGTGCCGAAAGCAAATAGCACTACCGCTACTACAAGGTTAGTGAAATGTGAATCCAGAATGGTACCAAAGGCTTTGTCGTATCCGATAAAGATTGCAGATTGCGGCGTATTTCCGTTCCTGAGTTCTTCTTTAATCCGCTCGAAAATCAATACGTTGGCGTCAACCGACATGCCCACGGTAAGGATAATCCCGGCAATACCCGGCAAAGTTAAGGTGGCCTGCAACATCGACAAAATTGCTACAACAATCACCACGTTAAACGCTAACGCAAAGTTGGCAATCATGCCGAACAACTTGTAATAAACTGCCATAAACAAGACAACCAAAGCGAAACCGACCACAAAAGACAAAATGCCCTTGTCTATATTGTCCTGACCCAAACTTGGTCCTACGGTACGCTCTTCGACAATTTCAACGGGTGCTGCAAGCGCACCTGCTCTTAACAAAAGTGATAATGTTCTGGCTTCCTGAGGACTGTCCAATCCGGTCGTTTGAAAACGATGACTGAAAACTCCCTGAATAGTCGCGACATTAATAACCTTTTCAACTTTCTCTTTATGATGAACTTTTTGCCCATTAACCAGCTTGGTTTCTACTTTATATTCAATGAATACTACAGCCATAGGCTTACCGACATTAGCCTGGGTTAACTTACCCATTTTTGCCGCACCTACACCATTCAGGGAGATATTCACTGAAGGTCTTCCATCTTGATCAACGCCCGAAGAAGCGTCAACAATCTGATCGCCCGTTACAATAACCCGACGATCCAACAGAATGGGGCTACCGCTACGATCCTTATATAAACGGCTGCCAACGGGAACATGTCCGGCGACTGCCTGCTGTACATCATGCTCAGCATCAACAAGACGATATTCAAGCGTCGCTGTAGTCCCCAAGATTTCCTTGGCGCGAGTCGTATCCTGTACACCAGGCAATTGGATGACGATACGATTTTGACCTTGTTGCTGAATCACAGGTTCTGCAACTCCAAGTTCATTGACTCGGTTACGCAATGTAGTCATGTTTTGGGCAACAGCAAACTTCTTGATTTCTTTTTCTTCTTTTTCAGAAAGTTTTAACCAAACTTGATCCTGCTCGTTAGGCTCAGTGATGTCCAAAGTACGGAAATCTTTACCCAACAAGGTCAATAGCGCTTGTTTGTCATCAGCCGAATTCAATTTGACTTTAATGAAACCGCTGTCTTTAGTGACTGATTGATAGCGTATTTTTTCGTTACGTAAAGCCAGTCGCACATCGTCGTTATAACGTTCTTCAGCTTGTTTAACGGCGGCATCCATATCCACTTCCAAGAGAAAATGTACCCCGCCACGTAAATCGAGACCGAGATACATTGCTTCAGCACCCAAAGACCTTAACCAGGCAGGTGTTGTGGGAGCCAAATTCAGCGCAACATTATAGCCATCGCCCATTTTATCCCGAAGGAAATCTGCCGCTTTAAGCTGGTCATCAGCACTATTAAACCGCGCTAAAATCTGACCACCCTTAAATTCAAAGTTCTTTACTGTAAAGCCACCTGTCTTGAATTCAGCCTCGATTTTGTTAGCCTGATCTTGAACCAGTTTTGCAGGGCCGGTTGATGAGACTTGTACAGACGGGTCATCGCCATATAAATTAGGTAAGGCATAAATAATCCCGACTGCAAAAACAATCAGGACCAAAAGATTTTTCCAAAGTGGGAAATGATTTTGCATGTGTTATTCCAACAATTCAACAATGTCGCAGTAGCAAGATGGATAGAGGCTTCAGCCGAAACCCATCAAAATAAATCAGGTATACAATGGGGTTGTCTTGATAGCCCGCTGTATAAGCAAAGGCATTAAGCTCTAACCGGTTTTTTGGTTATGGCTTTATAAGTTCCCTTCGGCATCATGCTTTCAATACTATGACGCTGTACCTGAATAAAAGTATTATCGCAGATTTCTATTTTGACGAAATTGTCATCTAGATCAATTATTTTGCCCAAGATACCACCCGAAGTGACCACTTCTGCGCCTTTAGTCATTGCGGCAATCATTTCTTTCTTTTCTTTGGTGCGCTTGGATTGCGGACGTAAAAACAAAAAGTAAAAGAACACCAAAATGCCCAAAGGAAACAACATTCCCTCAATACCAGGTGATTGTGCGGCGGGTGCAGCTGCGGCGGCAGCCTCAGAAATAAAAAAACTCATGGTTATCCTCGAAATTTATTGTAATTAAAAAAAATCCCGTCATTATGCCACAGTTGGCACGGCTTTACCTCGTTGTTGATAAAATTGCCGAACGAAAATGTCAAATTTACTATTTTCGATAGCATCGCGGATGCCTTGCATCAAACTCAGATAGTAATATAGGTTATGAATGGTGTTTAGTCTTGAGCCCAGCATTTCCTGGCATTTGTCCAGATGCCGCAAATAAGCTCTTGAATAATTTTGACAGGTATAACAGCCGCAAGCCTCGTCTAAGGGACCGGTATCGAATTCGTACTGACTGTTCCTGATTTTTACCACGCCAAAAGTAGTAAAGAGATGACCGTTTCGAGCGTTGCGCGTCGGCATAACGCAATCAAACATATCTATGCCACGTCTGACTCCCTCCACCAAATCTTCCGGCGTACCCACACCCATTAAATATCGTGGTTTATCAACCGGCATTTTGCTGTGTACTACATCCAACGTCGCCATCATTTCATCTTTGGGTTCGCCAACCGATAAACCGCCGATAGCGTAGCCGTCAAAACCAATATTCACCAAGCCGTCTATTGATTCCTGGCGCAGATGTTCATACATGCCACCCTGCACGATGCCAAATAACGCGGAGGGATTTCCCTCATGAGCCGCTTTGCTGCGCGCCGCCCAACGCAACGATAGGCGCATTGAATCGGCGGCTTCATGAACTGTAGCCGGATATGGCGTACACTCATCAAAAATCATCACGATGTCCGAACCTAAATCACGCTGAACCTGCATAGATTCTTCCGGCCCCATAAAAATGGAACTGCCATTGATAGGTGATTTGAACGTTACGCCTTGTTCGGTAATTTTCCTCAGCGCGCCCAGACTGAAGACCTGAAAGCCGCCTGAATCGGTAAGGATCGGCTTGTTCCAATGCATAAAATCATGTAAATCGCCATGCGCCTTTATTACTTCAGTTCCGGGACGCAACATTAAATGAAAGGTATTGCCCAAAATGATTTGAGCGCCAATACCTGTCAACTCATCGGGTGTCAGAGCCTTAACGGTCCCATACGTGCCAACCGGCATAAATATCGGTGTTTGAACTACACCTCTGGCAAACGTCAACTGACCACGTCGCGCGTGACCATCCGTCTTGATTAATTTAAATTTCATAAGTCTTTTGAGTACATTGCAAGGCTGGGGATTATCCAGACTTTTTAAATCAAAGTACATGTAGAGAATTAAAACCATACTATTTTCTGAATTTTATAAACGGTTCAAAGTAACATTTGGCCAGTTATTTCAGCCTTAAACAATTGTAAATATATTATACGGAATATTTACTGGCTAAATTTTAGTTGCCAAGAGCTCACCTTTACTAAAAAATGGATTAGAACTATTTATTATGAAATTACTTGAATGAATAGCCCAAAAACTTCAACGTTTCTAGAGTTTTCATTACCATACACGCATTATCTTGATGGGCTTACAACAGTAAGCATTACATGACTGGCTACCTATTTGTCGTGTTAGATAAAAGCTCACTAAATCCGAATCACATTCTTCTGACTGGACACGCCTATAAATAAAGACGAAAATGCAGCGAGTTAAAAACATAAAACTTCTCCCACACAGTAAATAAAACAGACTGGTTAGCAACCAAACGTTTAGTTTTCCCCGTAAGCGAGCAAAATGATGTTTACTCAAACCAATAGATCTTTTATTGCTACGTTAAGTAGCATGATTTTTCGTATTTTATCCAGGTTCGAACAAAACGTGAGTGAATGGTTTTCCTTACCATGTTTCGATACGGAAAATGAACACCAGTTCTGGCAACAGCTTCAAACAGAACCCATTAAAACCTCGAAAGCCCCAATAATAATTGGCGCAATCTATTTTATGGCAATCATTACTTTGGCAATTTTTACCAACGATTTCTTAAATCTTGAAGGCATTACCTACTATTTAATAGCCCCAATAATCATCATTTTATTTCTTAAGTTTCTACGAAAAACTAAAATCAATCATTTTTCCAAACTACCCGCAATAATTTGGCTTGTAAGCCTTATCTGGCTTTTATTACTGAATAAAAGCCCCGTTTTCTATAATCAAATCTGGATAGGACTATTGCCCGTTTATTTCTTAACTTACGGGCAACTGTTAATGTCATTTTCAGCGACATTAACTTTGGGTTTACTTACAATGATAGCGATACCCATAAGCGGCCACCTAGTTGGCATTGAAAACACGGCATTAATACCATCAATGACAATGCTCCTGGCCCTCAATATTTTCGGTTTCTGCAATCGCTACCAACTTGAGGTTCATGCACGACAGCTATTTCAGGAGCGTCGCAAAGCAGAACAATCAATGACAGAAAAAAAATCATACTTAAGACAACTAAGCCATAACCTCAGGCAACCGTTAAATGCCTTAAGTTGTTATGCCTCAGTGCTTGATGCTGCCTTCATAGACAAAAAAAACCAACAAGACCAATTATTCCAACAGATGACCGGTAAACTGGGACTGGCCATTGATAATCTTAACTACACATTTAACCGTATTATCGACATCACCAACCTGGATACCGATCAACAAACAACTCAACTTACGCTGGTAAATATCAATCTCTTGCTATGCAGACTGGAGAACCAATTTTCTCAAAAGGCCACTAAACGAGGCTTAAAACTTATCATCCAGCAACGCACACGGCCTCCCTACAACATATACAGTAATCCCGAGATTCTAAATCAAATCCTAGGTAATCTGATCGACAATGCCATCAAATTTACTCTAACCGGTTGGGTAATCGTCGCGGTGGTTAAAGCCAGTGACGACCAACTTAAAGTACATGTCCGCGATAGCGGCATCGGTATTGACAAGGAACATCATACGGCCATATTTAAAGAATTTTTCCGCTGCCATAATCCACTAATAAGAGATACCGACGGTCTGGGTATTGGCCTGGCTTATTCAATAAAAGCGGTAGAATACTTGCCCAAGCATAGTCTGCAAGTCCACTCAAGACTCAATCGGGGCAGCGACTTCCAGCTGTGCCTGCCGATTTTGAAAACAGATCAGCCCATCTAACTCGAAGCAATTGCAACTGGCGCCGCTATTTAATTACCTACCTCAGGTCGGCCAAACACAACGCCTTTTTCAAAAACCTTAATCAAAAGTTCAGTCCTGCGTGCTACGCCAAACTTCAAAAAAATGGGCCTTATATGATTTTTAACCGTCTGCTCTTCTATCCTTAGCTTGCGGGCAATTTCCTTGTTGCATTTACCTTGTACCACCAAACCCAAAACTTCGAACTCTCTGCGTGTCAAACCCAAATCTGCGGGATCGGACACCGGTCTTATTTCTACACAGAAAGAGCTTCTATCCAACTGTGGCCACATGAAAGAAGCCGGCAAATAAACTCGCCCGGACAATACATCTCTTAACGCCTCGACAAATTCGGATCGCGATAAGGTTTTGGCAATAAAACCCATTGCCCCCAGTCGTAAAGATTCGAAGACCAAATTTCTGTCGTCAAGCCCGGAAAACATCACCACACATAAATTTGGAAAAGCCTCGCGTAACTCTTCCAAGCCCTTAATCCCATTCTTTCCGGGTAACTGGATATCCAGCAATACTAAATTTAATGGCTGGGCCCAGGCGATTTCTAAACCTTCATCAAAGCATTCCGCCTCGAAAACCTGCAATCCGGAAAATAGTTGTTTTAGCAAGCAGGCAACGCCCTCGCGGGCACAAAAATGGTCGTCGATAATAAGGACATTCATATATTCGAAAGCTAAGAAATGAAAATATACCTGTAATTGTAGTAGTGAAGAGCTGGATTGGTTGAATACAGTACTTAAGTACTGGTACGAAAGGGGGATGGAGCCTACTTAAGTTACGATGTAATCTTAGCAAGCATCTAACACGGAACCGAGTTAGTAGGATTTCCTGGGAAAAATATACACGACAGACTGAACTTCAAAAAAATCAATTATTTGCAATAACAGGTTACTCATTTAGATCGGGATAATTTTACTGGCAATACCTCTTGACCTGCTTAAATAAAGCTAACTTCCACGTCTAAAGTGGGTAGCTTAAATTGTAATATCTGCTTTAGGGATAGCAGATGTATTAAGTTTAAATCCCTTTTATTAATAAAACTTTAGGAGAATTGGAATGAATGAATGTGATCTGCCCCGTGGAATTGAAGCATCCTCATTAGTTGATATTTCCAAACTTAATCTGAAAGCTGATGCTTCCGATAGAGTTGCCATGAAAATAAGCGAAGCTGTTCTCGCTGAATACGCGTCTCTTCGTAAACCTGCCAGTCTGGTCGTCGCCGGAAGGCTATCAGATATATTTCATAGCCCCATCGATAAAAAATGGGAATGGATAGGACTACTTGCACTTGATTTAGATACTTTACGTGAAAGAGGTTTTGCTACTTTAGATGAATCAATTCCTCAACTCATCAAAAACACAATAGCCGAGCAACCCTAGTTTCTTCAAAAATCTAAGGTAATGACCTCGCTCGTGTTAAATGAGTGAGGTTCTACCAATGGCTTTAGGATTCGAACATGAAAAATGATGATTTATTATGCCCCAGCGCCCCACTAACCCAAGAGTCATTTCTTTTTGGTATCCTGGATGAAAAGGCCGAAGTCCATTACACTGAAAAGCCAATTCGTATAACCGAAGGATTGGCAAAGATTTTCAATGAACTTGATAATCCTGAAAAACACTTTCGCTTCTCCATGAAATGTAGTGATAGCAGTTGTGCGCAATGGGAAAATGAAAAATGCTCAATAGCCTCCGCTCTCAAAACTTCAAGCATTAACCAGGCAACAAAACTGACTGCTTGTGCAATAAGACGTGCATGTAGATGGTTTAGTCAAGAAGGAGAAAGAGCTTGTAAATTATGTAAATATATCGTGACCGATATTTCCACATAAAAATGCATGATGACAAGTTTTATTTGATTGTTTACCTCATAAATGGAAATTAATTAATTTTCCCATGATTTCCAATCCATATTTCACCTTTCAGATACGATCTACAAACTTGAAATTTATTTTAATAAATTAGAACTTTAACAATCTTTAAAACTAACAATAACCGTGTTCGAGTAACAATATTTCCGACATTAATTAAGGAGTAACTTAATGCAATATTCGAATGAAAAATTAGGTTCCTGGCAAGTCAGTGGTGATGAAAAATCGGGTAAAGCCCAATTTAGAGTGTTTTTCCCGAAAGAAAGCACCGGTTTACAACACAACATTAAGTCCATACAAGTGTGTGGTAGCTTTCAAAAGGCTATAGGTCAAGCGCAAGATTGGAATCACAGTATAGCCCCTGCAATGACCAAGTCGACACATGACGAGGGAGAAATCTGGGAATGGCTAACCCCTACAGACCTTCCACAAGGTTTTTATCAATATAAATACTACGTGACGTTTAACGATGTCGCAGAACCACCTCGCTGGGTCAGTGATCCCTGCACCCGTTACGGCGGCGAAAATAATATGGATGCGGCTTTCGTTATCGGTGGCAGTCAACCGGGTGACAACCTGATTTCACCGCTGAAAGGTGGACGTAAACCAATTAGCGACTTGATAATCTATGAACTAATGATAGACGATTTCACCTCGGAGTTTCGCGAAGCACGTGCACCGCTAGATGCCGTGTGCGATAAACTGGATTATCTGAAGAACTGCGGTTTCAATGCAATACTTTTCATGCCGTGGACAGCATGGAACGATGATAAATTTAACTGGGGCTACACACCATCCTTGTATTATTCTGTCGATTACCGTTATACCAACGATCTTAATCACCCGGAAGAAAAGCTGTCCTGGCTGAAGAAACTGATAAACGAATGCCATATTCGCGGCATTCATGTCATCATGGATGGCGTTTTCAACCATGTATACACAGGCTTTCCGTATAAAGCTTTCTATCAAACTTACGATCTGGACTGTCCTTATACCGGCCAGTTTTATGGCGAATTTTCCGGTCTGCAAGATCTGGACTTTCACAATACCTGTACCCAGGAATTGATTTTCGACGTATGCCGCTACTGGATAGAACAGTTTAATATAGACGGCATCCGTTTTGATAACACAGTCAACTTCTATAACCAGGGCGATAACAAAGGCTTACCCAAGCTTCTAGAAGATATCGATAATCTGATGCACCAAAACAACGAACATCATTTTTCGCTGACCTTAGAACATCTGCAAATGGACGCCGTGGACGTAACCAAAACTACTCATGCCAACAGCTATTGGGATAATGCCCTTTACGGTCAGTGCTTTGGCGACTTGTGGGACAAGAAAATCAAGCCCGGCTTACTAAATGCGCTAAACAATAACTACTATCTACAAGGAACAGGTAAAGCGCCAACCCTTTACCTCAGCAACCACGATCACTCCGATGTGGCTTGGCAAGCAGGAGCAAAGAATAATGCCGGAGCCCTAGAATGGTATGCAACACAACCTTATGTTATAGCGATGCTAACCGCGCCGGGTGCAATACTGATCAAAAACGGCCAGGAGTTCGCTGAAGATTATTGGATACCTGAAGATGACAAAGGTAGCAGTCGACGCGTTCAGCCCAGAGCTTTGCATTGGGATTATCCGAACGACAAATTCGGAGCAGCCTTGGGCTCTGTGTATACCAAACTCATTAAACTACGCCATGATTATGAGGTGTTACGTGCCGATGGCTTTTATCCCGAGCGTTGGGACGAATGGCAAACGCGTTTCAATCCTGTGGGTGTTGGTATCGACACCGAGCGACAGTTAATGGTATATCGCCGCTATTATGTAGATAGTCAGAACAAGCTTCGACATGCGGTAGTTGTTTTAAATTTTTCCGGTAACGATCAATGGCTGGATCTGACCTTTCCTGAAAATGGCCAATGGCTTGATTTGCTCAGCGACACACACTGGACGATTACCGTTACTAATCATAATTATAATCTGATTGTAAATTCCAACTGGGGGCATATTTTTTATAACTGCTAAACAATCATATTACTTTTTTTCATAGGCATCAAAGTGTCTGGCATAAGGCACTAAATTGTTTAGAGCGGGGCTAAAAAAGTAGCAAAAAAACTAAATCATACAGAATCGAGGTCATTATTATGAATGAGAATATAAATACATTGGGAATGGGCTGGCTACCGGACTATCCGGATTTTCGAGACTACACCGCCGAACACAATGAAGTCGGTGCAAGTCTTAAACGACTGGGACAGAAACATTCCATAAAGACCATGCTAACAAAAGCAGGCGTCGCAAAACCAACAACCACTAAACTATCGCCCACTGTTGATTTAAGGGCCTGGTGTTCGCCCATAGAAAATCAGGGAGCACTGGGGTCTTGTACGGCAAATGCCTGTGTTGGAATGGTTGAATATTATGAGCGACGGGCATTTGGAAGACATAGTGAAGGTTCAAAACTGTTTGTTTATAAAGTTACCCGCAACCTGTTGCGCTGGACAGGTGACACAGGTGCCTTTCTACGCTCAACCATGGGCGCTTTAGTCCTGTTTGGCGTGCCGCCAGAAGAATATTGGCCTTATATTGAGGCAAATTATGACATAGAGCCCACTGCTTTTTGTTATGCCTTCGCTCAAAACTATCAGGCAATTAGCTATTACCGGTTAGATCCTCAAGGAACCAAACCAGCAGCGTTATTAAGCCAGATCAAAACTAATCTTTCAGCGGGTCTGCCTTCCATGTTCGGCTTTACTGTTTACAGTTCTTATACACAGGCGGCAACGACCGGAAGAATACCCTATCCAACTACCGGAGAAAAAATAGTTGGTGGTCATGCCATCATGGCAGTAGGCTACGATGATAATATGAAGATTAAAAATACTGCTGTAGGGGCGATAGAAACCACAGGCGCCTTGTTGATCAGGAATTCCTGGGGGTCTGCATGGGGAAATACCGGTTATGGCTGGCTACCCTATGATTATGTGCTCAAAGGCATGGCTACTGATTGGTGGACGTTATTGAAAAATGAGTGGATTGATACCGACGTATTCAAACTTTAATAAAGGCAATTGGGTAGATTAGTGAGCTGCATGATCCACCCAGTCACTTTAAATTAAATGAATAGTAGTCACATTCTAGCCTGCCAGCGAATAACGGTTTACTATAATTCCTCTATCCTATTGACTCATCAATAGGCAAACTCATCATCAATTAGGAGACGTTAATGATTACAGCAGCTTCCCTCAGAACAGCACTCCCTCTATGTAAAGAACCTGATAAATGGGCAAATGCCTTAAATCCTGCCATGTGTAAATTTGGAATTGACACACCCGCCCGAATAGCCAGTTTTCTGGCACAGACCGGCTATGAATCAGGGCAATACAACATTCTCATCGAAAACCTGACCTATAAAACAGCGGTGCGCTTGACAAAAATATGGCCAAAACGTTTTCCAACCGAACAGAGTGCTACCCCCTATGTCAATGATGAAGAAAAACTGGCTAATTTTGTTTATGCAAATCGGATAGGTAATGGCGATATTAATTCTGGCGATGGGTATCGCTATCGTGGCCGAGGCATCATCCAAATTACCGGCAAAAGTAATTATGCCGATATAGGTAAAATGTTGGGTGTAGATTTAGTCAATAATCCTGATCTAATACTTACACCTGATTTGGCCGCTATGGGAGCTGCTTACTTTTGGCAAGGACATGGTTTAAATGCGCTTGCTGATGATATGACGGATGATAAAGATCTTGAAGATTTCACAACCATCACAAAAAAAATAAATGGTGGCACTGCGGGACTTACACAGAGACTGGCATTATTTAAAACCATAGAAGAAACGCTAATTGCGTAATGATTGACAACCTGTGATTTCCCTAAAAAGAGATATCATAGCTTTAAGCAAAGTTATCTCTGCACTATTTATTTCACCTGCTAATGCCGAGGTTATTAGTTAACCTGGTCCTGACACTTAAAGAATGACTTACCGAGTGTCGGCATTGACTTTCGCACTAACACGCATATAAGTATGTTAAGGTTTTGATAAAAGATTGGATTTTTTATGGGGCAAAATCACCACAACGTTTAAAAAGATCCATCAATATGCACCATTATCGATTAACAGCATATAAACTTTCGGATAAGAACGGGTAGGTGATCGAGATCCCAATATTAAACAGAATTTAGACCAATAGTTACAGCTCTGATGTTGAAGATATTTTGCATAAAAAAAGGCCGGAGAAGATCCGGCCTTTTTTATATTTTGAGGCTAAAAATATTTAGCGCAGCAAGCCTTCCAATAAACCGTTTAATTTATGAACAAAAGCGGCAGGATCATCCAAATGCCCACCTTCACTGAGAATGGCCTGATCAAACAGGATATGAGTCAAGTCAGCAAAACGCTTATCATCCTGCTCTTCTTTCATACGAACCACTAAGGGATGCGTTGGGTTAAGTTCAAAGATAGGTTTTTTACCCATTCCCATGCCCATACCTTGACCAGCATCCTTCATGATTCTTTCCATATTCAGGCTCATGCCATAAACATCGGCAACCAAACAAGCTGGTGATTCGGTTAAACGATGACTTAAACGGACTTCGCTGACTTTATCGGCCAGTACGTCTTTGATCTGTTTCAGGATTGCTTCAAAATCCTTGTTCACTTCTTCCTGAGCTTCTTTATCTTCTTCGGAATCCAAAACACCTAAATCCAGATCACCCTTGGCAACCGACTGTAAGTGCTTTCCGTCGAACTCATCTAGATTAGATACCAGCCACTCATCAATACGATCTGATAATAAGATAACTTCTATACCTTTTTTACGGAAGATTTCCAAGTGCGGGCTGTTTTTTGCGGCTGCAAAACTGTCTGCGGTGACATAATAAATCTTGTCCTGACCTTCTTTCATCCGGTTGACATAGCTTTCAAGAGAGATATCCTGCTTGTCGACATCAGTATGCGTTGTAGCAAAACGTAGCAATTTGGCGACACGCTCTTTATTGGCATGATCCTCAATCGGACCTTCTTTGATAACGGCACCAAATTGAGACCAGAATTTCTCATATTTTTCTGGTTCAGTGTTGGCCAAGTCTTCCAGCATACCCAGCACTTTTTTAACCGCACCCGATTTAATGGCGCTGATTTGTTTGCTTTGTTGCAGGATTTCGCGCGATACGTTCAATGGCAGGGAATTAGCGTCAATTATCCCTCGAATAAAACGTAAATAACGCGGCATCAACTGTTCAGCATCATCGGTAATAAAGACTTTGCGTATATAAAGCTTTACGCCGTGCTTGGTATCTCTGTCCCACATGTCGAAAGGCGCATGGGTCGGAACGTAAAGTAACAAGGTATATTCATTAGAACCCTCAACTTTACTGTGTATGTGAGTTAACGGATCTTGATAGTCATGACCGACGTGCTTGTAAAATTCGTTATAAGCCTCTTCGGTAATTTCCTGACGGGATTTAGTCCATAAAGCCGAAGCCGAGTTGACAGTTTCTTCAACGATTTCTACCGGTTTTTTCTCTTCACCTTCTTCGCTTTCTTCAGTGTCCATGGACGGCATGATTTCTTTGTTCATGACAACAGGTAAAGAAATATGATCGGAAAACTTTCTGACGATAGAGCGAATACGGTAACCGTCGAGGAAATCGCTTTCAGCTTCTTTCAAATGCAGGATAATTTGTGTGCCGCGTTGTGCTTTTTCTACAGATTCGAGGGTGTAATCGCCTTCACCTGCAGACTCCCAGCGCACACCTTGGTTAACATCTGAGCCAGCTTTGCGAGTGATTAAAGTGACTTTATCTGCAACAATAAATGCTGAATAAAACCCAACGCCAAATTGGCCGATGAGTTCGCTGTCTTTAGCCTGATCACCTGTTAAGGCTTGAAAAAACTGTTTGGTTCCTGATTTTGCGATAGTACCAATGTGCTCCTGAACTTCCGCACGGGTCATACCGATGCCGTTATCGATAATGGTAATGGTCTTTTGGTCTTTATCATATTCCAGACGTATTTTTAATACACTATCACCTTCATATAAACTGTCATTTGATAATGCCTCAAAGCGCAATTTATCGGCAGCATCGGAGGCATTAGAAATCAATTCCCGCAAGAATATCTCCTTGTTGCTATATAATGAATGAATCATTAAATGCAATAGATGTTTAACTTCAGTTTCAAAACCTAGAACTTCTTTTTTTGCTTCAACAGTCATCTTTATTAATCCTGATTAATTATGAGGTTAACGCAAATGTGGGGGCTCTTTGTTTTTTTTCAAGTGCAAACCGGATCGATAAGATACAAGTTTAAGTAAACCTTATATGACAATAAATCTTAAATCCAAAAAAATATTGATTATCGAAGATAACCCAAGTATGCGTGAAACCCTAATTCATATACTTGGTTCATTGGGTGCTCGATTCATTGTTGCCGCAGAAACCGGGGTTAATGCAATAACTGCGATGAAAATTGACAACTTTGATGTTGTACTCTGTGATTACAATTTGCTCGGCGACAAAACGGGTCAGCAAGTGCTGGATGATGCCAAGTACCTTAAATTGTTGCCGTTAAGCACCATTTTCATCATGGTCACGGGTGAAAATCGTCAAGAATTAGTGCTTAGTGCCATTGATAATAAACCTGACGACTATTTGATAAAACCTATTAGCCGGGAACAATTATCCAGCCGTCTTGAAAGATCTATTGCCCGCAAAAATTATTTAGCCGACATTGAAAATGAAATAGCTAACGGCAATTTGTATCAGGCTTTGACTAATTGCAAGCAACTGCTTGATTCGGATGATAATAAAATGCGCTTGCACTTATTAAAAATACAAGCAGAATTAACCATTAAAATTGGTGACTTTAAATCGGCAGGGCAAATTTATGAGAATATCCTTTATGAAAGGGAGCTTCCCTGGGCTAGATTGGGCTTGGGTATAGTCGCTTTTTCTCTCGATGATGTTGAACAAGCTATTCAGACCTTTAAGGATTTAATCTTGCAATATCCTGCCATGATGGATGCCTACGATTGGTTGGTAAAAGTATACGAATCTCAGGGTAACGATGATCATGCTTTATTTTCACTTAATTCAGCAGTCACACTTTCGCCAATGTCTTTCTCAAGACAAAAAAAACTGGCTACACTGGCTGACAAAACTGAAAATTACGCAATTGCCAAAAAAGCCTATAAAGCCGTTATTAAACTGGGCAATAACTCCATACGTAAATCGCCTGCAGATTATGCGGGTCTGGCTAATGTTTATTTGAAAGAGAAAGCTCCCGACGAGGCGCAAAAAATCGTAAATCAGTTGAGTCTAGAATTTCACAATGATCCTGAAGCGAAACTCAGATCAGCTCTATTAGAAAGTGAAATTCATCTTACAAAAGGTGATAAAGAGCTGGCTCAACAAGCTTATGAAAAGGCATCTTTCCTAAATAAGAAATTCAACAAAAAGCTTCCCAAAGAGCTGCGTCTTAATATGGCCAAGCATTTTTATATAAATGGAAATAAAAGTGCTTGTGATGAAATAATCAACGATCTGATTAAAACCAATATTGATGACAAATTTTTTATCAAAGATATCGTCAGGCTCTGTGACACTATTATTTGTAAAAACCATGCAATAAAACTGATTAACAACATAAGAAAGGAATTTGCCGATATGAATAATCATGGCGTTAATTTGTTTGCTAAAGGAGATACTAAGGAAGCCTTTGATATATTCGCGGAAGCTATTGCAGAAAGGCCAGACAATCAAGCAGCTATTTTAAATATGACAAGAATAATGATTCATGATCTAAAAAAATCCATCCCCGACCCGGAAAAAATCATCAAAGCTCAATCTTATATTAATAAAGCCATAGAAATAGGCTTGCCGTACAGCCAAGTTAGTCAACTTCAAATAGAATTGGACAATCTTTAATGCAACCCTTATCAATATCAACCCAAGGAAAATATCTCTATGCTTCCGATCGAGTTCTCTGCTCTACTTGCTTCATCAATTCATGATATAAAAAACTCATTAGGAGCACTTCGTGCACTTCTCGCACAACTTGAAAATTTTTATATAGATCAAAAGCCTACTGAATTAAAACATTTGAATTTTGAAGCTAATCGTATGAATAATAGCCTCATGCAGTTACTAATTCTTTATAAAATCGACTTATCACAATTTAGTCCAACCATAGATGAACATAGAGCCGGAGAAATATTGGAAGATATTGCTGCGCAACAATCTACTTTATTATCTTTAGGCAACGTTCAACTCATTACCCAATGCGACAATGAACTACTTTGTTATTGTGACAATACACTTATTAGTAGCGCCCTCTGCACTCTGGTTAATAATGCCCAGCGCTATTGTCTGACAAAAGTGCTGCTTTCCGCGACTCAGGAAGGTGATTATGTTGTTTTTTGCATTGAAGACGATGGATATGGTTATCCGGAAAACCTTATTTCGTCTGATTACAAACAACTGCCTCAAATGGATTTATCTACTGGCAACACTGGACTTGGTTTGTTTTTTACTGACACTATTGCCAAATTTCATGTTCAAGGTGAAAAAAGTGGCTTTATTACAACTGACAATAATAGTCAGTTTGGCGGAGCGCGATTCAAGCTCTATTTGCCATAACATCGATTAGTGATTCAGTGAATTCATCGAGATAGTTTTAATGCTGAATCAGCCAAGTAAAAATAAAACACAACGATGACAATCAACTTCGCTTCAAAAAAAATACTGGTCGTTGAAGACCAGCCAATCATGCGTGAAACCATCAAGCATATTTTGGTTACCTTTGGTGCACGATTTATTGTTGAAGCAGAATCTGGCGTCAATGCCATAACTGCAATGAAGATTGACAAGTTTGATATCGTTCTCTGTGATTACAACTTGCTACGTGGTAAAAATGGCCAACAGGTTCTTGAAGAAGCCAGATACCTTAAGTTATTACCAATCAGTGCAATCTTTATCATGGTCACTGGTGAACAAAACCTTGAAATGGTGCTTAGCGCTATCGACAACAAACCCGATGACTATCTGATTAAACCTTTCAACCAACAGCAACTAATAATTCGTATTGAAAGATGCCATGCACGCAAACAATATTTGCGTAGCATTGATACTAAAATTGATAGTGGCAGTTTTTTTCAGGCCATTCAATCTTGTGAGCAACTGCTGCAGCTTAATGATAAAAAAATGCATTTGCCCTTGTTAAAGCTCCGAGCCGAATTAGCGATTAAGGTTGGGGACTTTATATCGGCCGAAGCTATTTATGAAGCAATCTTGCTCGAAAGAGAGCTTCCCTGGGCTAGATGTGGCTTGGGTGTAGTAGCGGTTCTTCTGAACTTTTATGATCAGGCCATTGAGACTTTTCAAAAGCTTATCAAGCAATATCCGATAATGCTTGAAGCTTATGATTGGATAGTAAAAGCTTACGAGTCTTTGGGTGATAATGAAAGCGCATTGTCTTCGATTAATTTGGCTGTGGAACTTTCGCCTATGTCTATTTTGAGACAAAAGAAACTTGCCCTGCTGGCTGACAAAACTGAAAATCTCCAACTCGCCAAAAAAGCGTACACAGCAATTATTAAACTGGGTAAAGATTCAATACATCGTTCCTCGGCTGATTATGCGGGCCTTGCTAGTGTTTACTTAAAAAGTAATGCACCTAACGAGGCTTTAAAAATTGTCTATGAGCTCGATAAGCAGTTTCGCAATGATCCCGAAGCAAGGCTTAGATCTGCTCTTTTAGAATCCAGAATCTATCAGGCAAAAGACAATAAATCTCTGGCCCAGCAAGCCTATGGCAAAGCGTTTAAGCTCAACGAGGAATATAGCAAACAGATATCGAGAGAGCTACGTCTGGAAATGGCGAAGACTCTATATTTGAACGGAAATATTGAATCCTGTGATGAGATTTTAAATGATCTGGTTAAAACCAATATTGACAACAAGCATTTTATGCAGGATATCGTAGTAATGTGTGATGCGATTATTAGTGAGGATTATGCAGGCTCATTGATTCAAGAAATAAAAAAAGAATTGGCTGAAATAAATAATGAAGGTGTCAATCTGTTTCAGGTAGGTGATATTAAAGGCGCCCTTGACATTTTTAACCTAGCCATTACTAAAATGCCCTGTAATCATACGATCAATTTAAATCTTATAAGAATTATGATACATGAGCTTAAAGCATCCGACTATTCTCGAGAAAAAATTCTCAGAACCCAAACCTGTATCAATAAAGCTATTGAAATAGGTGTGCCACATATCCAGCTTATCAGTCTTCAAAAGGCGCTAGACTCATGTGATTCAGAAAACTTTAGGTAAATGTTGAAGATATTTGTCTTTATAAAGTTAAAGCAGTCATCTACTTAAATGTCTAAATTAATACTTACGATTATTTTTAAGTCATTATCAACAAATATATAATAATTTCTTGAGGGTAACTATTTTTTATCACTATTGCTACGATACAGGAAAGTTTGTGTCAATAGTATTACACGTTTATCCCATGTTTTAATAATTTTATTGATTACACATAAACCTTAGTCGATTTCATTAATCGGATAGCTATAGGAAGTGAATTATATGCAACGTAACACTGTCGGGGTAATATATATTCTAGATCAAAGCGGCGAGTAAAACGATTGCAAAATTTTGCCTATAGCGTGGTAAGTGTTTATATCTTATCGTTGAATCTGATATTACCTGGAAGCTATAAAATTTTAATTTGATTAAATTATCGAAAAGTAGCTACGTTAAATGTTGGTGATACAGTTATCATATGTTGCTGTATTATTTTAAAACGTATGGATAGGATAAAAAATGATTCGTGCAGGTATTGTGGGGGGGACAGGTTATACCGGGGTTGAGCTTTTACGGATTTTAGCGTTGCATTCTGAAGTTGAGGTGTCGGTAGTAACGTCAAGGACTGATGTTGGAATTAAAGTTGATGCGCTTTATCCCAGTCTACGAGGCTATATAAATATTGCGTTTAGCCTGCCCGAGGTCGAAGGCTTGTCAGAATGCGATGTGGTTTTTTTCGCAACACCAAATGGCACGGCTATGCTGATGGCAGAACAACTCTTGTCGCGTGGCGTAAAAGTGATTGATCTTTCGGCTGATTTTAGACTGAAAGACGAAAAGGTTTGGAGTCATTGGTATGGAATGGAACATGCCTGTCCAGAATTAATCGCCGAGGCAGTTTATGGTTTGCCGGAATTAAACCGTGAAATGATTAAACAGGCTAATTTAATTGCTTGTCCGGGATGTTACCCAACGGCCGTGCAGTTAGGTTTTTTGCCGTTGTTGGAAAAGGGGGTAGTTGATGTTAATCATTTAATTGCCGATGTAAAGTCGGGTGTCAGTGGCGCGGGGCGTAAAGCTGAGTTGTCAACGTTAATGAGTGAAACGGGTGAAAGTTTTAAAGCCTATGCCGTTGGTGGTCATCGGCATTTGCCAGAAATTAAGCAAGGCTTAGAGTTGGTTGCGGGTGTTTCTATCGGATTGACATTTGTGCCGCATTTAACGCCAATGATTCGTGGAATTCATGCAACATTGTACGCTCAGGTGCAATGCAATATCGATGATGTGCAAGCTTTGTATGAGCAAAGATATGCTAGCGAAACATTTGTTGATGTATTACCGCAAGGTTCACATCCCGATACTCGCAATGTAAGAGGCAGTAATAATTGTCAGATCTCGCTACATCAGCCGCAAGGCGGGCAAACTATCGTAGTGTTATCGGTGATTGATAATTTGGTTAAGGGTGCAGCAGGGCAGGCGGTGCAAAATATGAATTTAATGTTTGGGTTAAAAGAAGGCAGTGGATTAGGTACGATTGCTCTTTATCCATAATTCTTGACTGGAAAGACAGGTTTAATCATAATATCCTACAATTTAATTATTAAAGTATTTAATTTATGTCTAATCCGATAGTTTTTACTGACAGCGCAGCATCTAAAGTGGGTGAGTTAATAGCCGAGGAAGGTAACGATAATCTGAAGCTTAGAGTTTATGTTTCAGGCGGCGGTTGCTCAGGGTTCCAATATGGTTTTACTTTTGACGAAGAAGTTAATGAAGATGATACCCGTGTTGAAAACGGCGGTGTTACTGTACTGATTGATTCCATGAGTATTCAGTATTTGACTGGTGCTGAAATCGATTATAAAGAAGATTTATCTGGTTCCCAGTTTGTAATTCGTAATCCAAATGCAACCACAACCTGTGGATGTGGTTCTTCTTTTTCAGCATAGCTCGATTACTCTATAAATTTTTGATGGGCGACAAATTGTTGCCCTGATAAATCCCGCCAAGGGTGACGTTTTTATACGCACCTGTTACTTCCTTAAGATTGCCTGGCAAATTATTTAATGTTTGTCTGGCAAGCCACGCAAAAGCCATCGCCTCAACATGATCGGGATGAGCGCCGTAATAATCCGTTGATTCAACAGGTAAATTTATATTTTGTTCGATAAGATTCCGCAAAAAAACGTTATGAATTCCACCGCCGCAAAGTAATATCCTATTGGTGTTGGGAGCATGTTTTTTGATGGCATCGCAAATGGTCGTCGCTGTTAAGAAGCAGAGGCTGGCTTGAACGTCTTCAGCCTTATAACTGAAAGCATCGCAATACTGATAAACCCAAGGTAAGGAAAAATACTCTTTACCTGTGCTTTTGGGTGGTGGCATATTGAAATAATGATCTTGTTTTAAAAGCGCTACCAATTCATGATTAATTTCACCTGTGCTAGCCCAGGTACCGTTTTTATCGTAAGGCAGGTTTTGGTGTAGTTTTATCCATAGATCCATTAAGGTATTGCCGGGGCCGGTATCAAAACCTATGACGTTTTCGGACTGATTTTTAGGCAGTACGGTAATGTTTGCGATACCGCCTATATTGACGATACAACGATGCTCATTTGGAGACTGAAATATGGCTCTATGAAACGCCGGCACTAGTGGTGCTCCCTGACCTTTGGCGGCAATATCGCGACGTCTGAAATCCGCGACGGTAGTAATGCTACTTTGTTCGGCGATTATGTTTGGATCTCCAATTTGCAGTGAAAAAGGCGAGCTAATGTCTGGCGCATGTTGAATGGTTAGACCATGACTACCAATAGCTTTCACAGATGCGGCGGGAATATTAGCTTTAGCAAGCAAGCGGTTAACCGTTTTGGCAAATAAGCCGCCAAGTTGTGTGTCCACAGCGCCAAAATCACTTAGGGAGATTAGATTATCCGGTTTACTTAGCCTTTGAAGGTTGTTTTGAATATCATTTTGGAAGTGGAGGTATTCAAACTCGACAAGTTGGATTTTGTCATCTTTAAAATCAACCAGGGCAGCATCTATGCCGTCCAGACTGGTTCCAGACATGAGACCTATATAGAGCTCAGACATAAGTTAAGTTAATCGAAATGAAGCTGCTGCAAGGATGCTGGTGGCAAAGGGCTTGGTGAAATTGAGGTATGGATTTTTGCATATAAACTTTTGGCTTTTACCTGGTTCAGCTGTGCATAAAAAGGTTGTGTTTGCGAATTAAAGTCAGTAAGCAAATTGTCACTGATAGGCATGGAGTGAGGAATTTTTACTGACTCGGGATCTCTATAAAGTCCATCTACATGAAATTCATAATGTAAATGAGGGCCTGTAGCCAGGCCAGACTGTCCAACAAAGCCAATTACATCGCCTTGTTTAACATGATTGCCAACAGCTAAGCCTTTTCTAAAGTCAGACATGTGCGCATAGAGAGTTTCAAAGTGATCATTATGTTGAATAATGATCACTTGCCCATAAGCACCTTTATTTCCGCTGAAACTAACAATCCCATCTCCGGTTGTTTTGACGGGAGTTCCAATTCTAGCTGCATAGTCAATGCCTTTATGCGCTCGAATTCGGTTAAGTATGGGATGCATGCGGTGCATGTCAAAAGGCGAGCTGATCTTTGCGAAGTCAACGGGGGCTGTTAAGAAGGCTCTTTGCATGGATTGACCGTCAGGGGTGTAATAACTTGCAACACCTGACTTGTTAATGTATCGGACTGCTGCGTAAGAAGAGCCTTGGTTGATAAATTCTGCAGCGATAATTTGGTCGCTGTTAGTTTCAATGCCATCAATTATTTTTTTCTCATAAACAAGCGTGAATTGATCGCCCGGTCGGAGATTAGTAGCAAAATCTATGTCCCAGGCGAATATATCGGTGAGTTGTAAAATTAGTTCTTTTGATAAGCCTGCCTCAAGACCATCCAAAAACAAAGATGTTTCTATAGAAACATGAGCGGTGTTGATTTTTGTTGTTTCTATGTGTTCAAGTGAAGAAGGTCTAAATGGTTTTTCATAATTGGTATGAGCAATTTCAACTGATTCTGCATTTTCTATAACTAAAGTGCTTGGAAAGTTAAGTTGTGTCTCGTGTCTTATGTTTTTTGCGGTGAAGTTAAGTTTGGAAGGGAGAATAGTATGCTTTCTGGTGTTCAAATTTGAGGCTGTAGTTTCAATTTGTTTTTTGGAATTAAATCTTTTATTTGCTGTTATGTTGTGTGGGTTTGGAAAATTAGCGAGTTGATTTTTAATGGTAGCTGTGACTTTTGCAGTCGGTAAGGATTTAGACGCGGGCTGTTTAGAAGTATTCTGTTTAGAGGTATTTGTGATAATTTTTTTAATATCAGTATTTGAAGCTATTAATTTTTTTTTGTCTATGGTCTTTGGATCAGAGGTGGTTTTTGAGTTGGAATTAACGGATGGTTTTAGCGCGCTTGATTTAAATGCCGGGGTTGGTTTGGAGTGTGTTATTGGTTTTGTCGTAGGTTTTTTTTGAGTGTAACCGGTTACTGGAAAAGCTATGCTAATTCCAATGAGTAAATATGGGTAGATTCTGTTCTTCACTAGGCTATGCTAAGTAATTGAAAAGTAATTAAATCAGAAGATACGTATTGGATTTATAAGTTATTTTAAGCGGTTTTAGACTTTTTTACCAATGTTTAGCGCATATAAAAGTTTTTCTTCAACGGAGGTGAATAAAAATTCTATAATGATTTGATTGTAAGTCATATATTGGAGAAAGAAATTGCAAGAGGATGTATTAACAGAGCTGTTAAGAGGAACTGATGAGGTTTTGGTCAAGCAGGAGCTGATAAAAAAAATAGAGGAAGATAGGCCTCTTCGTATTAAAGCTGGTTTCGATCCGACGGCACCTGATTTGCATTTAGGGCATACCGTGTTGATCAATAAATTAAAGCAATTTCAGGATTTAGGGCACGAAGTTTTGTTTTTGATTGGTGACTTTACCGGAATGATTGGTGATCCAACTGGAAAGAACGTCACGCGTAAGCCGTTGACTCGGGAAGAGGTCATTGATAATGCCAAGACTTACCAAGAGCAGATATTTAAAATTTTGGATCCAGCTAAAACCCAGGTAATGTTTAACTCAAGTTGGATGAATGCAATGTCATCGGCAGATTTGATTCAATTGGCAGCTAAGCATACCGTGGCCCGAATGCTCGAAAGGGATGATTTTAGTAAGCGTTTTAAGGGTGGGCAACCTATTGCCATACATGAGTTTTTGTATCCATTAATCCAAGGCTATGATTCAGTGGCAATGAAATCTGATGTCGAATTAGGGGGGACGGATCAAAAATTTAATTTGCTTGTTGGTCGGCAATTGCAAGAGGTTTTTGGTCAGAAGCCGCAAGTCGTCATAACCATGCCAATTTTGGAGGGATTGGATGGTGTGCAGAAAATGTCTAAGTCGCTTAATAATTATGTGGGTATAGCGGATTCTGCTGATGATATGTTTGGTAAGTTAATGTCTATTTCTGATGAATTGATGTGGCGTTACTTTGAATTGCTAAGTTTTCGTCCTATGTCTGAAATTAGGTTGTGGACTGAAGAATGTAGCAAGGGAGCAAATCCAAGGAACTATAAAGTAAGATTGGCCCAGGAAATCATAGAAAGATTTCATGATGCGGCTTCAGCTATTAAAGCGCTGGAAAATTTCGAAGCGAGATTTCAGCGCGGTGCTATGCCGGATGAAATGGATGAGTTAGAGTTGAAAATAGATGGTGTGAGTTATGGTATAGCGAATATCTTGAAAGATACTGGGCTAACTGAAAGCACCTCAGAAGCTAATCGGATGATAAAGCAGGGTGCTGTGAAAATCGATGGTGAGAAGGTATCTGATCAAAAACTAGAGGTCTCATTAGGTAGTCAGCATGTTTATCAGGTTGGGAAAAGGAAGTTTGCACGAGTGAGGATCATGGCAGCTTGACGCCAGTAAAATAGTTTGTATAATTCTCCTCTCTTCAAGGCGAAGCGGTTGCTGAGAAGGGGGTACGGAAACGATCGGTAAACAAAGTGTTGACAAGGAGGGTTGGCAGGTTATAATAGTCGGCTTGCTGGGGCATCGGTAACGGGCTACAGCGGGGCCGGGACGCAGAATAAAGTTAACAAGATGTTGACAAATTGAA
>CAILCX010000057.1 GCA_903832775.1 uncultured Methylobacter sp.
ATAGAGAATGCCTCAAAAAAATGGTCCATGCCATTACGAGATTGGAAACCCGCTATTAATCAGTTTATGATTATGTATCAGGACAGGATGCCTAATTTTAATTATTAGAGGCAGTTACACGGATTTTTTTACACCCTCCCATAAGCAAGACTCGTTTGACGCGCAATGATTTTCTGGTTCAAAACTAAAACAGGAGGTGCTATGGGTTGCTTCCTGGATAGTATGTATTAAGTTCACTAACCAACTTCGAGTTTTCCAGTAACAAATGGTGTGTCATATTATCAACATAATAGTGGTTGCTTAATGGACTTAATCAATAATTGGTTTAGATAAGTATCACTAAGCTAACTGACAATAACTGCTTGGCGCCTTAACATTTCATACCTTAACTAAAACGAAAATCAGTTTTTTGTTTACCGTTAACCTTTGCAATTGTATATATTGCAAAAAATGGTTGATAGGCGGTGACGGCACATAGCCCATGGCTTTGGAACCACAGCCACTATCTTTTACCCATGTGGATTTTGATGATGGGATCTTTACCCGTATTTTCTTTTAATGACGTAATATTGTTAATTATCTTTTGGTCTAAAACACAATTTTTAAGATAGGGTTTACTATCAAAATAAACGCTTTCTATTTCCATACCGGGTTTTAGTTGTGCCAATGAAATCTCAATAATGGGGCGTTCCAAGGTAAGCGTTTTTGATGAGTTCATCAGTTTGCTGTTCTTCCATGATTTTTTTGGTTTAGGAAGTTCTGCAACGAATTCTTCATCAACAGGAGTCGCTTTAAGTATTCTAATAAAGCTGTCAACAATATCAGGATCGTAATGGCTACTTTTTAATTCCATTAACTTATCTATAGTGGCCCTAACAGACATAGCCTCTCCTGTTATTGATCCTTCAAGATAAGCTATATAATCCCTGACTACGCTAAGAATACGTGACCCTAGCGGAATGTTCTGATTAGCCAGGCCATCAGGAAAGCCAGTGCCGTCATAGAATTCGTATTGATGTCTGATAAATTTAGATGCTTCTTTTAACTGGGTTAATCCATTCAATAAAGCTTCGCCATCTATAGCATGTTTTAAATACCTTGTTTTTTCGGCAAGGGGGATTTTGAAATAAGCAGGCAACAATAAATTATCGGGCAAACTCATTTTACCTAGCTGTATCAATAGGCCAGCGTAAAAGATACTTTTAGATTGTTCTTTTTCTACATTTAGTTCGCGTGCTACCAGCAAGGCTTTTTCGGCAATATATTTTGACTGGCCGCTTTTAATGCCGGGTCGCATTTCAATAATGCGTGAAAATGCCCTTATAGAATCAATATATTGTTTTTCTAAATTCTTATTTGCCAAATCAAGATGCTGAAAAGACTTTTTAAGTTGATTAGCAAAGGTTTGGAGCTTCTTTTCGGCTTGTTTGCGCTCAACAGACTCAGTCATCAACTGTATGGTGTTCGTGGCAAGACTACCGTAAGTTGATAATATTAACTTGATCAATACGCTCATCTGACCATGTAAATGATTTCTTGCATGACTCTCGGCCTCTTCTTGGGATATGCCCGTTTGCATAGTTAGCACTACCAAGGCCATATATTTATCATTTTCAAGGATATGAGACGCTAACCAACTAACTAGGAAAGAAAGCATCTTTTCAATCATGCTTGCTACTGAATTGCTATTTTCTTTAGATTTTAGACTTAAAACGGTTAACACAAAATTGTCGTGCTCTGCCTTGTGGGCTGCTTCTATCGAACTGTCATGAAGATATTCATGCCAAATGGCTTCCTCAGTTTCGAAGTGGTAAACAGCATAAGCGGTTAGTTCTTGAAAAACGATGTCCAAAGTTTCTTTATCAGACTGAAATGCCATATGACTAGCCAAACGATTCAGGAGTTGAACCAGTTTTTGATGTTGTTCATCAATCTTCAGTATGCCGGTATTGAAATGTTCATTCCATGGGAATACATCAATTGACGTCATCAGTATATTGGCATCTTGTTTGTTTTCCATTATTGTCCAAAAGAGGTTGGGTGAAAAATCAGCCAGGAATCGACCGACTGCCATTAGGCTATTATCGCAGTATTACATTCAGCCCAATATCTCGGGCTAATATATTCTTTATTATATTGAAAATATTTTCTGGCAGGAAAAATTAACGTTAAGCAGTGGCAAATATTGAAAGATGCTTTTCACTTGATTTTTTAAGTTACTGATTCGATTGCTTGCTGAAGCCATTTATATTGTTAACATCGGTAATAAGTTATTTTATTGGCAATAATTTCTATGGTGGTGAATCTGATTTTGCCAAGATTGACGAGTATTTTGAAAAGCTGTTCTGCCGATAACAAGCAAAAAGATGCAAAATTGAATGCTTTTTTAAATGGGGCGCTAAAATTTAAATAAACTGAGCGAAGGTTAATCGATACCTCCATTTAAGTAATAACTACTCAGGGTCGGGTACCAACTTCGCGTTCGCTCTATCGAATGTTAAATTCCCCATGATTTTCTTTAAGCTGCATAAGGTCTTACATAATCTCGGGCGAACAGTCGCATGGGTGTGTTACGGAGTTGAAATTGATGGTAAGCCTGATCGATATCAACAGGTGTGATATGGGCATACACGCCAAATCCGGTTTTCGCAGTGAATTCATCACTTAATATTTCAATGAAAATTGTCCATGAACCCTCTGCTTGGGGTGTGTGTTGAGTTGTCATGATCGTACTCCTAATAAAAGGCGCTGATTATAAAATGGTCGGGTATTGCTATAAATCTATTTTTGGAAAGGCAAGTTAAAAAAACCGCCTCGGCTTCTTTAATATTGTTATCGGCAGATAACGGTGTTTTTCAAGTGGACTTGAAAGCACTAATTACGCTGGTTAAGATTAATTTATTCATTGTAGTTCTCTATATTTTGTTTATTACAGAACTTCTTGCCAGGCCTGAAGAAGCTGGTTAGACCGTGTCGAGACTAACAATTAATAAGAAGATTGACAGTGTTTTGTTTCTTTACAATTGCCGACTGAGTTTTATAACGCTTGGCCGTTTAACTCGTAGTTCGCATTTAAGTGACTTTAACGAAGCTACATTTGGCAGTTCGTCTTTGCTGGATTAGGCCCCATAACTTTATGTCTCAATCTTGCTATAGATTTTAAGTTGTCTATTATTGTTTCTTAGATCACTGATTATAACAATACGTATAAATACATAATTGACGGTTTTTATTATCAACTTTGATGGTTTTTAGTTCTAATATTGGATGATTTAACCTTTTTATCCACTGCTCAAAAATCAGGTACTAGTCTTACTGTGGTATCAAAACACAAAAGCATTAGAAGCTCCGAATGACCGTCTGTAATCATCTATGATGCAGTGATTGGATGGTATTAATGCTATGTGCCGTATTATGTTGTGCAACTCATGCAGGATGCATTCGAAACAGTTTTCTTACCATCCTTTTCTGGAAATGTTGGAGGCAAATTGCCTGCTACATACGCATCGCCATCGGAAGCGTGAAAAGCACGAGATTAAGAATAGCCAAGCCGGCCATCAAGATCGCGTATGGTTTGAAAGTTGCCAAGATAACATCACCTTGGTGGTTGGATTGAGCAACGCGATAGACAATGTAGAGTGAACCCAGGAAGCCAAGGCCTATCAACCCAAATTGCATTACTTGAATAGTAGTTGTACTCACTAGTGCAGCAGATGCGCCGATTGAATCAACTCCGAAAATCGCCATTCCGGTATAAATTATGGATTTACCTTCCGCTAACATGTGAAAAAGGTTGTGAGCTATATGTGCAGCCAAATCCAGGGCAATGATGGCATAGCCAAAACGGGTGAAATTATCCACAAACGATGCGTTGTTGCTTTTTGTTGCAACAAAGGAGGCCCAACCCAAAAGTGTTACTGGCAGGGTTATGGCAAACAAAAAAGTAATTGAAAAATTTACATAGTAACTGCTAGTCCCGGTTATTGATTCCAGCCAGGAAAGAATGGAAGTCCAGACTTCCAGCATGGTGACGTTCTGAACAAAAACTATACCCATAATGACTGCCGCAAGAAAAGCGGCTTCCACTCTAGGCTTATGTACAAACCACAGTTCTTTTGTCGGTGGGCGCAAGGTTAATTGGATCGAGCCATTCGGACAGTTTTTAATGCAATCTCCGCATAATACGCAATTGGCGCTGGAACTCATCGTCTTGGGGAATTCAAAGATAGGGCAGCCGGGCGCTTTTTCTGTACCCTTGTAACATGATGCAGTGGTACATTTTGCGCAAATATCAGGCGTACCGTGTAGCGAGAGCATCCCCGCCTGGGCATAGTTTCCTGCCAGTCCACCCAGGAAACATAAATGTCGACAAAAAGTGCGTCGTTCAAAGAATGCACCCGAGGCAACTACAGCGGTGGTGAGCATCAGCAATAAAACGCCTGACCCAACCGGGCTTCCTACCACTCCCCAAACATGATCGCTCCAGGTAATAAAGATAAACGAGGCATCAATAATCCAAACGCCGTATTTTTTTAAAAAGTGCGGTACCGGACGGTTGTTGCCTACAAAGTTCTGCACAAAATCATTGATGGTTGCGAACGGGCAAATGGCGCACCAGAAACGTCCCAGAAATAGGAAAATAATAGGGATAATGGGCCACCAGAGCACCCAGGTTAATGCTGTGCCCAGGTTGTCATGAGCTGTCGAAGGTCCAAGTAAAAGCTGGTAAATAATCACTACGAACACAATCAAAGTCGGCCATTGGATAATGCCGGGATACCAGTGACTACGTAAAAAACGGTCTATCCATTTGTTGTTCAGGAGATTCCTGCCATCAAGCCAGGAAGGAGCAGATTTTATAGGTTGACTGTTCATATGAGTTTTCCGGCTGGTTTATGCAGAAATAAGTCTGCGCTTGGAAACTGAGGCAGCCCAGATAATGAGAGCGTTCAGCCCAGCAAATCCGGCAAAAATTACAAAAGAGACTGAGTGGCTCTCAACGACATTTATAGGGAAATTGGCATCCAGTACCTGGTCGTTGATATTGAAACGTGAATTTAATATCCAATGACCGGGGGCTGAAAAAGTAACTGCACCGTAATAGACGCCCGGTATACGTTGCAGTCCGTGGGGTCGCGTTTCAGTTAAGGCAACATTCATACCAGGCATATCATGAGTCATACCAGACATTCCCTCCATTGTGTGTGCGTCGATGTCCTTGCTTACCTGTTGTGTGTGATTGACTAGCATGCTACTAATTTCTAGCGAAGTTCCGCTGACGGGCGCCCCTCTTTTATCCAGGATTTCTATACTCAATGGGTTTATGCCGGCTTTGATCGGCTTAGGAAAAGCCAGGCTTACTTGGTATCCACCGTTCGTTATCATTATTCCTTTGCCATTGTCATGCGCCGGGTCTTTGCCTAGAAGCGTCTGTATCAGCAGAAAAATTGACAACCCGCAAATCCCCCATCTAATTATGTTTCGTTTAGTCATAATCTATTCCTTGCTTAACTAAAGATGCTGTACTTAAAGTCTTTTCCGGAAAAATCAACACAGCGACGATTGAGCGTAGTTTTTTCTAGCAATTGGCTTAATATTGATTCAATCTATCATTATCGCTACATTAATCCGTTGAACTGCAAGAAAATGTTGCTCATTTCTTTATAAGCTACGCTAATTAGAAGCAACGCGTCAAGTTGCCAATAGTCATTCATGGACTAGATTGTTGGGAATTACAAAGAAATATGTCGAAATATGGAAAACCAAAAGTGCTTGTTTAAAGCGCTGTAGAATACTTTATTTGTGGAGGTGCAGCTCATAAACGCCAATTTACAGTGTTAATGCTGCGCAAGTTTGGCATTTCTACTATAGATAGCGCGCGGCTTCACTACACGCCCTGAGCACAAACAACGAGGTTGCTATTTCACTACCGACCAGGATTCGGGTAGGATGACGCATGCGATTCCATTCATAGGCCTTAAATGGATGCCCACGACTACCTTCTCCGATCGCGTCACTCATCACCTTGAGGCCAGTAGCAATTACTCCGTCATGTCTTGGCTCATATTCCAGCAACACAAGAGCAGATACGGCCAAGGCGGCATCGAAGGTATTTAAGGAATAGCCAATTAGCTCGTCCCGGCAATACCCAAGGGCAATCCGGCGCATACCGGCTATTTTTTGTTCGGGGTCAAGAGTATTTTTTTCAACATCGGACAGCTTGCCAAAGGTCTTGTACATGCGGCCCAAATAATAGGTATACATTTCCGGCAGATAATATTTAAGCGCTGATTCATGGCGAAAATTGCCGCTCACAAAGGCCTGATAATGAAAATCCAGTAACCGCTGTAAAAAGATCAGGTTGTCACCTTCTAAAGCCTGCCATTGTTTCCGGTTAAGAAGAATGGAATCCAGAATGTCCATATTATGGCCAGGGCAAACCTCATTACCCAGCATTTCGTGGATTATGCTACCGTCAGCTCTCTTAAAGGTTTTGCTAAACCAGATCGGCACGGCACCTTCATAGTCCAGAGGTTTGGTAATCTGAATAGTGGGCGGATTCGAGTGATATTTGCCACCCACCTGATATTCGCTGATAATTTCAACCCAGGGATACGCCAACAGCGACTTACAGGCATCAAAGAGTGCATTGTCTAACGTTAACTGTTCTTTCTCCACAAAATCGAGCCACTTTCTCGCCATCGCCAAAGTGAGAAAGGTTGTGTCCGTATCGGGAACGTAATCGCCAAACCCCAAACTCCTTTTCTTTTGGACAGCGTCATTGGACAATCGACACAGGGGCCTGCCTTGCTCGTCTTTAGGTAGACAAGTAATAGCGGGGTGTTTAATGTGGTTGTTGGGTGTCTCCAGCCATTCCTGGCTGGTGCACACACAATAGCGCAGCAGATTTTCAAGGATCGGGACAACAGTCCCATAATGCTGGCGACGCGAAATGTCCGAATCTAAAAATACCAGCAAATGTTCAAAAAAACTTACATCTGAAAAGGCGATCCTGTGCCATATCCAGGTAAAAGATGCCGACATCGGCTCACAAATACCGGGATAAGTTTTTCGGATAAACCTGAGTCGACCTGGATTCATCATCAGGAAGCAGCGTATCAAGGCAAACAACACAGTGATATTTTTATATTCGAAAGAACCGAGTCCCTGCAGGACATTGATAAAATTGTTGCCATTCATATGGTCATCACCGGACAGCTCAACCTGCGCCGCCACTGGAAACCAAGGATCGTCCTTGTCTTTATCCCAAACCCTTATAACATCCTGCAGGCAATTATCGATAATGTTTTGCAGGGCTGAATGGTTGATTTCGCTATCGGCCCACCTGGTTTTTTCACGATGCTGCCAATGGGGATTTTCGATGCTATCCAGGAGCTGCGCTAAAGGACGGAAGGTTGTTTCTATCCATTGTGCATCTTGCCAGTCGTCAAAACTTGCCTGCATGGCTTTACACATCATCTCTTCATATTCGGAAATTTTCGTCAACGCTATAGCAGGATGGCGGCAACCTTTTAAAAGCAGATATTTTAAAAGAGGGTGACATGCAATTGTCCTGTAGATGAACCGAAGATTGCGTCCAGGTTCAGTGCGATAGTCGCCTTTAAGGATCGGCCTGTCACAAAGATCATAGAGGTTTGCGTTTCTTGTCACAGCTTGTATTCCTTTAATGATTAAAAGCCAATCTTATGTCAACTGTTCAAGTCAATGAAATATGAAAGGCCAGTGATAAGGTGGTGAGTTCCCGTAACCCGAAGCGTGATGACTGGGAAAGCAGATACAGCGGTTCCCTGAGCGTCACATGAAATTTTTCCCAGAACACAGTTTTGCTGTGCAGGTTTATTACCCTGCTTGCAAGACGATAGATGCTGCGTGACAGAAACTCGGAGAAGCGGCTAGCACCCTCGATTCGCCCTAGCGCCGCCAATGGCCCGACTCCAAAACTTACCAAGGGAACGCACTCATTGCGCAACGCCGAGAGCGCTTCCACCACCATAGTCATAGGGGCTTCCTTTTGCAAAAAAGCGTCAAAACTTTTCCAGTTTAACAACAATAAGAGCGTTTAAATTTTTCCAGCATCTAAATCCTATTGAAAATATTCTCACGCTAATTTTCGACTGGAAAACTTAGCTCTAATTCGTTGCAAATATTGAAAGCTTTTTTCAAAATGAGAATTTGCATGATTTTTATTGTGTCATAAAGCTCTCCCAGTTTTTATTTCAAATGGGCATCAAATAAAACAGTAGGTTTTTGGTAGGGGTAGAAATGTCATTTATGTCTAACTTTAAGATGCGCGTCATTTAAGTAAAATTTGATTTTATAATAATAAAATCAATAATATCAATACGTATATACACCTAGAAAGCTTAACTTTAAAACCATGCCGCATTAGAATTTGAATGGGGTTTATTCGAAATATAATTATGTTATTGTCATTTGACATACTATCAAGTCTGACCTCGGAAGCTTGCTTTTTTCATATCGCTATCTTATAATCATTTTTGATTTCAGGTTCCGGAGGGTTTTTCAAACCCAATGGTTAAACGGGAAGTCGGTTAGGTTTAGGCCAAATCTGACGCTGCCCCCGCAACGGTATATAAGTAAAAGCTTCATCAAGATGCCACTGTGTTCATGCATGGGAAGGTGATGATTCAGGTTAACGCCACTTATGAGCCCGGAGACCGGCCCGAAAGTGTAATTCGGTACAGCGGAGGGCTGTCAGTGAAAATGACAGTATTGCTCCCAGTGTCATCTCGTTTTCTATAGTCCTCTGTTGTGTACTCACAACCATTATGCGCGGGCGGCGCAGAGGACCAACATGAAAAAATTATCTTCAGCTCATTATTTAACTCGGGTTTTGTACCCAATCATTTGCGCAGAAAAGCGTGCAAAATCTTCCTGATATGGATGTCATCATGTCCTGTTTGATAGTCAGGAAACGAGTTGTCAGACGTATCAAACAAAAACAAAACTCTACACTCTTCATTGGTATGGAGATGTTGTTAGGTCTTCACTTTGCAATGGTTAGCGCCGACACAAAACCTTTGGAATTTGATGAAATGGTCGTCGAAGCAGTGCAAAGGAAAGAAAAAGATCTCATCGGTACAACCGGTTCAGCATCCCAGGGAGAAATCAGCCAGGCGCAACTAGAATATCGCCCGATTTCCCGCAACGGAGAACTAATGGAAGTAATACCCGGGGCATTAGCTAATCAACACAGCGGTTCCGGCAAAGCTAATCAGTATTTTCTGCGCGGTTTTAATCTCGATCATGGCACCGACTTTACGACTTATATCGATGGCATTCCCATGAACATGCCAACTCATGCCCACGGACAGGGTTATATGGACATCAATAGTGTCATTCCAGAATTGGTCAAGAAGATTGAATACGGCAAAGGCCCGTATTATGCGGAAGTCGGCGATTTTTCATCAGCCGGTTATTCAAAAATATTCTCGATGGATAAATTGCCTGAAGCTATTTTAAAGTTCACCGGCGGCGAGTTCGGTTATTACAGAACTTTGGCAGCTAATTCCAGCAAAGTAGGCAGCGGCGATTTACTTTACGCCGGCGAGTTTAATTTTTACAACGGCGTCTGGCAACAGCCGGAGGACTCCAAAAAATTTAACGGAATGCTGCGTTACACGCTTGACCAGGGTGACTGGGGCTTGTCGGTTAACGGGAAAGTTTATACCAATGGCTGGACGGCAACCAACCAAATCCCTCAAGCGTTGATTGATAACGGTACGCTTGGGCTTTACGGCACCATGGATCGTTCGGATGGCGGCAAAACAAACCGCTACAGTTTTTCAACTGATCTCTGGAATAAAAGCGATAACTGGAAAAATAATGCCAATATCTATGCGCTATATTATGACGTGAATTTATTCTCCAACAATACTGGATATGTGGACAACGGGATTAACGGCGACCAGTTGCATCAGTTTGAACATCGAGTACAAACCGGTAGCAATATCGAACATACCCGCTACAACAAGCTGCTTGGCTTTGACATGGACAACACCCTGGGCATTCAGTTTCGTCATGATGAAATCATGGGCTTGGGTCTGGATCACACCGTTAGCCGGCAATATCTCAGTACAGTCAGTAATAGCAGTGTTAGTGAGACAACTGGCGGTGTCTATCTGAAAAACCAGACCTATTGGCATGAAAAAGTGCGTACTATTACTGGCTTAAGGGGCGATTTTATAAATAATGTTGTGGTGGTGCACGACACGGCCATGCATAATCCTAATGTGAATTCCGCCAACTCTGGCAATCAAGGGCAAGCGATGGTCAGTCCCAAACTAAGCTTGATTATCGGCCCCTGGTTCAACACTGAGTATTTTATAAATACTGGTTTTGGCTATCACTCTAACGATGCACGAGGCACTACGCTGCAACTTGATCCTAATACTGGCACTACATTAGACAGTAATTCTACCCGGATTTCGCCTATGGCTCAGTCCCGTGGCATTGAAACCGGCATACGCAGTAATTTTATTAAAGACTTAAATAGCACTCTGGCATTTTGGTGGCTGGAGAGTAATCAGGAATTGGTGTTTACTGGCGATGCCGGCACAACTCAGGTAAAAGGAAAGTCTCATCGCTACGGGGTTGAAATAACAAACTACTATAAGCCTACTCATTGGTTGACGCTGGATGCTGACTTTGCCTTGACTTCTGCACGATATGTGACGACTCCAGTGGGTGAAACCAACAATTATATTCCAAACTCTGTCGGCAGGGTGATCTCAACAGGCGCTACACTGGTTGCTCCTAACGGTCTGTTCAGTACGATACGTTTACGTCATTTTTCTGATATGCCCCTAGATTCATCAGGTACGTTCTGGTCTGGCTCTACCAGTGTTGTCAATTTAGGTGCGGGTTACAAACAAAAAAAGTATAAGCTGGAAATCGACCTATTCAATATTTTCAATTCGACCGCTAACGATATTGCCTACGCGTATCAATATGCCTATCCTGCTGGTACGTCATCACAGACCGGTATTATGAAGCACCCTGTTGAGCCAAGCATGGTGCGGGCAACAGTCACGATTAATTTCTAGTATAAGTTTGATGAATGGTCAATTGTTTAGCAAAAAAAACCAGTGACTATTCCTTAGGAGTATTTTAACAATGGTCGGTATTTGGAAGCTCAAATTTATAGCCGAATAATCCGAGTAAATATTGAACTGCCAGTGATTTTATCATTTCAACTCATGTTGTTAGTCACTTATTTGTTGTGGCTATTTGTAATTCTTAGTGGGCAACACTATTAAGCAAGATTACAATGAACTGAGTACAATTGTACTCAGATGTACTAATTAACAAACAGGATAAAAAATGACTGAAAACCAACCAATCAAAAAAGTGACCTACTGGCAACCTTCAGCAGGCAGCATAATCGCAGGCATCATTCAATCCACTGGTACTTCTAATAGTTTACTTTATAACGAACAGAAAATTCTATTTTTACAGGAGAACAATGGTGCGGTTGTCGGCATTGACCTAAATCGTTATTTGATTCACAGCTTGAAACAACAAAGCGCCGCCTTGGGTGATTTAGTCACCGTGACTTTTGAGGGCAAAGAGCAGAAAAATAACGGGCGTTCATTCAATCGCTACACCTTGTTAGTGGACAAGGTCGTCAGTCCAGTATAACAAAACCCACAGTTAAGCCAGTTATGGCTAAACAAACTCACCACGAATATTATATGTATTCGCTGAATCTAATCTTGATCTGTTGATTTTCGGCGGATGCAAATGCAGTAGTAATTGATAAAGCAATTGAAGCAGCGTTCTGCGTAGCAGCTTTGTATCATTCGTTGACAGATATCTGAGCTAAAAAACATGTAGGCTTAGTATCTAAAAGGTAACGGGCAGGGGTTTGCGAGTCGTGTGATGAATTCTAAATGAAATTAAAATACTTTTTCCTGTCCTAAATATCGGTTAAGTGTTTCCAGATACTTCGGCTTTAAAGATGTATTTTGTGCATAGATCCTCCATAAAAATCACTTTCACAATAATCGGTTTTTTTTAATGAGTTCTAAATAGTCAGGGGTGTATAACCTTAAATTTTGTCTATGATTAACAATAGTGGTAATGTATTAAATGTAATAAAGAAAATTTTTTATTCATTATTTCGTTTTAATAGTCTATATATTTAGTTATATTTTTGATATTTAAAACATTTTCTTTATATACTACGGATTTAAGAAATGTAAAATTTCAGTTTATATAAATTTAAGTTAATTAACTATTTTATTTCAAATGAAACAAATCATACGATTTATCATGGGGGTAATTTGTCTATTTTCTCAGTTGAATATAGCAAGCGGTAGTGAACTCAATTGCTTGGAAACACAGGGAGTTAAACTTATTTCTCTGCAAGGAAGTTTGTTTGTTGATGTTTCTAAATTGGGTAACTGGCAATCAGCTTCATTGAATCAAGTTTTTTGCGAAGGCAGTCGTTTAAAGGTTGGGGCTTATAGCAGGGCTTCAATATACCTACCCAACGGTATTATTTTGAGACTAGATGAAAATACGGTGCTTTCATTAAATAATATCTTACCCAATACGCCAACTTTAATTGATGTTGTAAAAGGCTTCATTCATTTTATTAGTAGAACCCCCAAACAACTGACTATAACTACACCAATCGCCAACGCAGGACCTGAAGGTACAGAGTTCTCTGTAAATGTTAGTGAAGACAAAGCCAGCTTATGGGTATATGAAGGTAGTGTGAGATTCTTCAACGGTCAAGGTAGTGTAAGGCTGAATGCAGGTGAAAGTGCAATGGCTCAAAGCGGCCAAGCGCCTCATCCCCAAATTGACCTTAAACCAGACGATGCGGTTCGCTGGGCAATCTATTATCCGCCAATACTACCTGATTTAGGTGACGTATTATCTTTAGATACTGACTTACGTGCTGCTTTAGATGAATATCAGCAAGGCAGAATAGACTCTGCACTGACCCGCTTGGATAAGGTGACCCTAATCAAACAATCTACACTGTTTCATCAATTACGTGCAGCTATCCGATTGATTGCCGGTCGAGTAACCTTTGCCGAACAGGATATACAAAGATTCCTGGTTCGAAACCCTAACGATGCTTATGCTTTGGCTTTAAAGTCAGTTTTAATGATGACGCAAAATCATAAAGATCAAGCATTATCTCTGGCAAGCCAATCAATTACAGCAAATCCTAAATCTGCGGCAGCCTATTCTGCGCTGTCCTATGCTGAACAAAGCAAATTCGCACTCCCAAAAGCCTTGCAAGCCGCCAAACGGGCGGTGGAGTTAATGCCTAAAGATGCTTTGGCTTGGGCGCGTATAGCCGAACTTGAACAAGCCAATGGCTTGACTGAATCTAGCGAATCTTCTGCACAACAAGCAATAATGCTTAATCCGAATCTGGAACGTACTCAAACCGTATTGGGTTTTGTAAATCTATCCCGGATGCATTTTGACCAAGCTAGCAAGAGTTTTAATACCGCAGTGCAACTTGATTCAGCATCGCCGTTGGCACGACTGGGGCTGGGTTTGGCCAAAATTCGCAACGGCAATCTTGCCGAAGGTCGGCAAGATATCGAAATTGCTGCTGTGCTAGACCCGTACAATTCAATTATTCGTAGTTACCTGGGCAAGGCGTACTACGAAGAAAAACGCAATTTGCTGGTCGAGGAGCAGTTTCGTTTGGCAAAACAAAATGATCCTAATGATCCGACTCCCTATTTTTATGGCGCTATTGCTAAACAGACCACCAATCGTCCGATCGAAGCTTTGGCAGAAATGAATCAGGCGATTAAATTGAATGATAATCGGGCTGTTTATAGGTCGGAGTTTTCGCTGGATGAGGATGCAGCCGCGAAAAGCGCCAATCTGGCAAGGATTTACAATGATCTGGATTTTGATCGATTGGCATTAAAGCAAGCCTGGACAGCATTGACGCTGGATGCAACCAATGCTTCTTCACATCGATTTCTTTCTGATGCTTATATTGGTAAGCCGCAATATTACTCTGCTAGTGCGAGAGCCAGTGAGTTATTGCAAGCCCAGTTGTTGCAACCATTAAATATAACGCCGGTACAACCGCAACTAACCAATGAAAATATTGGCTTGCTCAATAATACCGGTCCAGGTAGTTTGTCTATCAATGAATATGACGCGCTCTATACAGCTAATGGCGCCCATGCAGTAGCAAATGGTGCTTTTGGCAGCAATAATACTAAAACCGATAATCTGGTTGCTTCGGGAATTTATAATAATCTGTCTGTCAGTGGCGGACAGTTTCATTATCAAACTGATGGATTCCGGCCAAATAATGACTATCGGCAGGATATTTATGATGCGTTTGCGCAATATATGTTTACTCCAAATTTCAATATACAGATGGAGTTAAAGGCTGAAAACAAGGCTTCAGGTGATTTGGCGACTCGTTTGAATGGCTTTCAATCGCCCAACATGAGAAACACACTTGATCAACAAACAGTCAGATTGGGCAGTCATTATAAAATTAATCCCAATCAGGATTTGATAGGTTCATTTTTTTATACTTCTATCAATAATACTGTTAGTGACCATAAGTACTTTAATTACGAAGATCCATACGAAACCAAAACATTAGACCAAAACAAAGCCAAAGGTTATCAAGCTGAAATACAATATTTATTTCATCCGGGCCGTGTTGATATTACTACAGGTCTGGGTTATCTGAATTTAAATTACAACAACGTAAAAAGTAAATTGGCCCAATGGATATTGCCGCCGCCAGATGTGATACCCGAGCTGACATATACAACATTACTGCAATCGACGACTCAGCATTTCAATGGTTATCTGTATGCCAATCAGAGACTTTTACATAATCTAACTACTGTGTTAGGCATCAGTTACGATTCTTTCGATGACCAATCCATGGTAAGGCGGCAACTAAACCCAAAATTCGGCTTACTTTGGAAGCCAATTCAAGGTTTAACCTTTAGAGCTGCGGCATTCCGTACACTAAAACGGCCCTTGGCTGCCAAACAAACCCTAGAGCCCACACAAGTTGTGGGATTCAATCAAATATATGACACCTATAACGGAACAACTGCCTGGCACTATGCTTTTGCTATGGATTACAATTTAACACGTACAATATTTTTAGGTGGGGAACTGATATGGCGTAAAACTAATGAACCTTTTGTTTACGAGGCATTAACAAATAGAAACAGAAATGAATCGGGATTTTTAAGTTATATCTACTGGACACCACTTGACTGGTTGGCTTTTTCCTCGGAATACAGGTATCAGCAATTTAGCCGTGATTATAATGGTAACAACTTAGATTTTACCGACCCGCAGTCATTGGCAACGCATCAAGTACCGTTAACGGTTAAGTTTTTTCATCCGAACGGTATCTTTGCAAAATTTTCAGGGACTTATGTTAAGCAACAGGTTGGCTTAGTCAGTGACTTCGATATGTTGCCAGCCAACTCCCCTCCCATTACATTTGACAATGGCC
>CAILCX010000058.1 GCA_903832775.1 uncultured Methylobacter sp.
CTTTGTAGCACTTGGCCATCCTTTTGGTTCATTAAGGTCAGGTGTTACAAACAAACGCCACAATAACCTTATTAATTATTTTATTTAGAGATAAAAAAATGAAAAAAATTGTATATTCCCTTATCGCATTATGTGCGCTTGCGACAGGCACTGCTCAAGCTAGCATAGATATTTTAAGCTCAACTATTAATGATGCTACTCAAGAAGATTACTTCAGCTTTAAAGTTGATACTGCAGGCGATGTTAATCTCTATACTTCAGCGCTCGCTCCTTTTGATACGTTCCTGACATTTTGGTCCGCAAGCTCTGCAACACCAACTACCGCTGATTTAACACTGCTTGGATCCAACGATAACACCACCACGCTAAGCGGCTTTGAGAGTGGCTTTAATGTCAAGGATGCTCAGCTCAAATTCAGCTTAGTTGCCGGTGATTATTTTGCAAGAATTACAGCAATAGGATCAACCCCTTTTGATTACGATTTTAATGTGGATACAACAAATATTGCCGGCACTGGCGCGGTCATTTCAAATTTTACAGCCGCTGTAGCACCTGCGGCAGTTCCCCTGCCAGCAGCAGTATGGATGTTCGGCACAGGCTTGATGGGTTTTTTGGGTCTTGCAAAAAGAAAAGGACAGCAAACAGCAATCTGCTAGAATTTAGCCTTAGCCTTAGCCTTAGCGTCTAGCTGGTTTTATTAAATAATGTAAATCGGCTTGGCGTAAAGGGTTTTGTATTTACGCAACAAGGGGGAATAAAAAATGAAAAAAAATATGATAACCGTCGCATTAGTGTTTGGTGCTTCAGTTGGTATGGCTAATGCAGCTATTGTTTCTACCAGCCATATCGACTCAGCACACATTTCTTCGGGCGGAGCCGGCACTCCTAATTCAATAGAATCTTATTTTATACAAGCCAATTCAACCGGCAATGTTGATATTTTTCTGCAATCACAAGTAGCAAGCGCAGCAACAACTGCCGCTGCTGGTTTTCCAGATATGGGTGAATATGCTATGGATGGTGTACTCAGTATTTGGCAATTATCTACTGCCGGTGACCTTTGGACTTTGATCGGAGCTAACGATAACGCAGCCAGAACAACACCGTTCACCACTACGACTGTTTACGGTACAACAGTTAATCAACCTGATGGGAACGCTGGTGGTGGTTTTGCAGACCCAGGTTTAACTCTGAACCTAACCAGTGGCAATAAATATATGATTTTGCAATCTGAAGTTGGGAATGGGCCTACATCGTTGTCGTTGCTTTCTAGTCTTAATGTTGCAGATTATGCAGCTAATTTAACAGGCGCTTTAGGCCAAACCGTTGCGGTTTCCTCATCGAGTAACTATAGTTCTGCTTTAAAAGGAGGGGTGGATTTGGGTATAGGTTCTGCATATTCCTTTTCAAACAGCTATACCTTATATCTCAACGGAAATGCTTCATTTATACCAGCCCCAGTCCCCTTGCCAGCCGCTATTTGGCTGTTTGGATCGGCTTTGGCTGGCTTTACGGCGCTAGGTCGTAAAAGAACACAATCACAGTTAATGGCTTAATATCTAACTTATGTTGATTGTTAACATGTCGAACAGGTTTGCTCCCCTCACTAAACTCAATAAAGAAATTGTGCCTCTACTTTCTTTAATTCAGTTCGACCATGCTAAGGCTCAGGATATTAGTTCCAGAATATCCTCCTTAATTCTTCTATAAAAGTTTTTGTTTATTCTGTCTTACTCAGTAAAAATGTAGCTATGTTATTTTATAAGTTATTAAAAGATAACATAGCTGTCTCAGTATTAATCCATTGCTGGTTACTATTTTTTTCTTACTCAAGCATCGCTCAGTCACATGCATCCAAAACTTCTTCAAATCAATTAGCTTCAAACATAGAATTTTATCAAGCTAGTCGGTTTGATGATCTAAGACTCAACATTAAACAAACCTCTGTGGGTCAAATCATTAAATTACTCCATGATAAAACGGGTGTGATCTTTCATTTATATAACTTACCAGAAGAGCAAATCACTCTAAACTGCCAGGGTGATTTGAAAGCCGTTTTAGCATGTGTGATGGGGGGAGGTAATATTATTTATCGTTATAACGGTCACTCGAGAGATAAAACGGAGATTGCTGAAGCATGGATTTTACCGATAGCAATAAACTCGTACCCAGTTGATAATTCTAAAAAAACAAACACCAAAATCAATACGTATTTTACTAGCAATATAAGGATTGATAACACGGCACAGTTATTAAAAGACGTTGAAAACCCTAAGCTTAGAATGAACGCAATTGAACGATTAGCGATTGAAGGACAGCAGGGTGATTTAGCAGTGTATAACACCTTAAAAAAATCGTTATCTGACTCAAATCCTGGCGTAAGAGTACAAGCACTTTATGGCGTAATTCGACAAGATCAAGAGAATATACTTCCTTTTCTTCAACATGCCATGTCAGATAGTGATGCAGATGTTCGCTTAACGGCGGTTGAGAATTGTGCAGATAATCCCTGGATATTACAACAAGCGTTAAATGATAACGACAGTAATGTTAGAGAATTCGTGAAGGCTAAATTAGCAATACAAAATACAAGCCAACAATAACCATATAATCTATAGGAACGAAAATGAAACTGAATAAAAATATCAAAACTACCTTGCTATCAAGTATTATAATTATTGCGACTAGTTATACCTCGACTGTATTAGCGCATGACTATACAGACAGTTTAAAAGCAGCATTCGGCGCTTCTGCTACCGACTTATATAGAATCGATTGCTCCCAGGATGCCGGTGCAGCATCACAAAGTCCAACCCATCAACTTTTTATTCAAATCAATGATGGCTCGGCTGCTGGTGGTAAATTAAGCGCAACAGCCAGCGTATTTACCCCTGGTTTTGGTAAAGCGCTTACCGTGACAGATCCAACTGGTGGGGATGGGGTAGCCAGTCCATCAAAATTACTGACCGTAATCGGTGCCGATCAACAAGATAATCAATTTTTTATTGCCGTTAGTCATTCTGCAACTGGCCTCAAAAATTATGAACTCAGTTATCACTGTCAAGATGCGTCAGGACAACATACAGGTACAAGTTTGCCACCAGCCATATTACAAAATCAATAAAAAAGACTTAAAGATAAAGACAGCAAGTATCACAGGTTTTTAACTTTTTAAATGACAGAGCGCTGAATAGCTCGGACAAAAAAATCATATCATGACAGCAACACTTTTTATACGAACGCTCAGCGCCCTATTATTACTCTGTTTTACAAGCATAAGTCACAGTGAAGAACTACATCGAGAAGCGCCCCAATGTGCACTGACTTCATTAAACGACTCTCAACCTTTAAATTTACAACAATTCAAAGGTAAAGTTGTTTATGTAGACTTCTGGGCCTCTTGGTGTGGTCCTTGCGCAAAATCTTTTCCTTTTATGAACCAATTGGATAACGAGCTAAAGAGACAAGGTTTGGAGGTTATTGGAATTAATTTGGATGAAGAAATCGAAGAGGCCAAACAATTTCTACAACAAACACCGGCCAGTTTTGCAATCGCTAAAGACCTCGACAAAAAATGTGCCAAAGATTTTGGCGTTAAGGCGATGCCATCTTCCTATTTGATTGACCGCAAGGGCGTTATCAGAAATGAACATCTTGGCTTCAGGCCCGGCGAGGCTGAAGAGTTTAAACTTTTGGTAGAGCAGCTACTGGCAGAGAAGCCGGTAATGCCATAGAATTTATCGGTGTGATGAATTTGCAAAATTAATTGTTTGATCAAACCAAGACCGCTTTAACACGAGAACACTGCATGAATATCTCAAGATCCGCTTTGACGAATAGCTATAAGCCGCTATTGCTTCTGCTAATGGTTTTTAGTGCCTGCGTCACAGGCTGCGCCCAGGTTGCGCCCTGGCAACGTGGCAATCTCGCCAAGCCACAAATGGCGTTGGAGCCTTACCCGATGTTAAATGAAATGCGCAGTCATAATTACGGAAGCAGAGAAGCCGGGGCAAGCAGTGGTTCGGGCAGCGGAGGTGGTTGTGGCTGTAATTAAGATGAATCTTCAAAAAAACCGACAAGGCAACAAGTCAGGACGTAATAATATAGCCATAAAACAGAACGCTAAATCCAGTTCTACCGGCTTACAGGCCTTAACCGCTGCAGCATTGGTATTGCCGGGTTTGATGCTTTCTGCACCCTGCGCTGCTGAAGATGATGAAATGAGCTTTCAACAAAGTCATTATGAAGAAAGTAAGCGTAATCTTTATAATGTTCCCAACAACGTAAAGCCCATTCAGGTCGATAGTTTAGATTTCGGTGCCAAGACCTCTCTGACCGATAGGGTCAAGTTTTCTTTTAATTATACGGAAGATACCTGGTCAGGTGCGACGCCTCTTTATACGGCACCAGCGATATTCGGGGGTAATCAACCAATCGGACCAGTTAATGCATTGACCGGCGCTTCACCCTTAGGTGTGGTAAGCGGTGCTAATGTTATAGTTGACAAAAATAATCATTATGCCCCTGTAGCATTGAGTGGCACTAAAAATAACTCTTTATTTGATCCTGATAACGGCCTTTTTAATCAATTTTTAAATAGCTATCAAGCTAACAAACAACTCGCACACGTCATTTCAGTTGCTTCGCCTGAAACACGTAAACAAGGTGATTTTAAAGTAGGTTACGAATGGGATAGAGCGGCATTAAAAGTGGGTGGTGGCACTTCAGTCGAAAAAGATTATAAGTCGGATTACGGTAATTTAGGCGGATATTTTGATTTTAATCAAAAGTTAACCCGCTTAAATTTAGGCTTAAGCTTTACCAATAGCGATACCAGTGCCCAATTGGATCCAGATTTCCAGATGGGGGGGTACGAAAATACATACGCGTATAGCTCACAGATTACGAAGATTAAGCAAAATGGATCCACAGTCACACTTTTACAGGGCAATCGACAAGACTGGGGTTCCAATTTAGGCTTAACGCAAGTACTAACCGAAAATTCCTTAGTTGAAGCTACCTTGGGTTACACAAGAAGTAATGGTTATATGTCAAATCCCTATAAAGGTATGGGGGCCTTATTTGTGGATCCAAACCAATACCAAGGCCAAGATACAACGACTATTGATGGCGTTAACTATCTAGCTGATGGCTCTGGTAATCCCACAAATATTTTAAGTGGCACTATGCTCACTTTCCTGGAAAAACGCCCAACGCTTAGAAATCAATTCAATGTAGGGTCAAAGTTTGTGCAATATGTAAAGCCGTTGGATGCTGCTTTACATTTTGATTATCACTTTTCCTCTGATGATTGGGGTATTACTTCGCATGCCTTTGAAAGTGATTGGGTGCAGCCGATAGGCTATGGCTGGACAGTAACGCCCAGAGTACGGTATTACTCGCAAGAGGCGGCCAGTTTTTATACACCCTATTTGTTAGTGACACAAAAGCTGCCTCAAAGACAAACAAGAAATGGACCTGTAAATGATCCTAGCCAATACTACAAACTTCTTCCTGACAATTATTCCAGTGATCAACGCTTATCGGGTTTTGGCACTTTAAGTGGCGGTGTTTCACTGAGTAAAAAGTTTGCTAAAGGTATTACTTTGGAAACAAGCTTTGAATATTACACCCATGCTGGTTCATTAAAGTTGGGCGGTGGTGGAGAAGGTGATTATGCCAACTTTAATTATTATGTTGCCAGTGCAGGTCTGACCGTCAATTTATCGGCTTTAGGCCATGGCGGCGATTCTGGCGAACACAGTCATCAGCATGACCATCAGCATGGTGCACCGATTCCGGCCGGGGTAATGTTTGGTCATATGATGGAAAAAGCCGGTGAGGTTATGGTTGGCTATCGATATATGTACAGCACCCAGGCAGGAAGCATGCTTAATGGCGAAAACGCAGTGCCTGATAAAAGCATCCTCAATCAGGGCTGTAGCAGTACACTTAAGTGTTATTTAACCGAAACCGGGATGAACATGCACATGCATATGCTGGATCTTATGTATGCCCCAACCGATTGGTTAAATTTGATGCTGATGCCGCAGTTTGTAGATATGAATATGTCGATGAAACCCCTACCCGGAGCAGCCATCTATCCTAATCCCGTTGGCATGGAAGGTATGATGACGGCAGATATGGCCAATACTGGAATGAGTACGGGAGGTATTGGTGATACCGGTATCTATTCATTATTTAAGCTATTTAGTAACCCCAATCATCACGTCAATCTTACCTTGGGTGCAACTGCTCCGACCGCTGATGTAGGACGCCAAATGAGACGGACAATGACAATAAATGGCGGTCTTTATCCTTACGGTATGCAATTGGGAAGTGGTACCTGGGATTTTAAACCCAGCATGACCTACACAGGGAAGCATGATGATTGGTCTTGGGGCGCACAGGTTAACGGCACCAAACGCTTGGAAAACAAGAATGACTCGGGTTATGCCTTGGGTGATATATTCCAGTCGTCTGCTTGGGGCAGTTACAATTTGTTAAACTGGCTTTCAACTTCGGTACGTGGAGTTTACACGGCGCAAGGTAGCATCAAGGGCCAATATAACGGTTTTATCGATAAAATGTCACCGTCAGATTACACCCAAAACTACGGCGGCAAATACTGGGATGTTGGTTTTGGTGTCAATGCTTTTGTGCCTAGCGGCGATTTGGCAGGCAATAGCTTGAGTTTTGAATGGTTGCAACCGGTCGCTAC
>CAILCX010000059.1 GCA_903832775.1 uncultured Methylobacter sp.
CCCCGGCGAGAACTGCAAGTGATTGACAAATCAACACAAGAGGATAAAAAACCATGTCAATCTACAAGCGAAAAGAAACGTGGTGGATACAGTTCACCGCACCGGACGGACGCAGAGTACAACAAACTGCTGGGACTCTAAATAAACAGGAGGCACAGGAATTACATGATCGATTGAAAGCGGAAGCATGGCGGGTTAAAAATCTTGGCGATAAGCCACGTTACACTTGGCAAGAAGCAGTAATAAGGTGGTTAAATGAACAGGGCCACAAGAAAAGCATTGAAACGGATAAGGTCCGACTGCGCTGGCTTGATAAGCACTTGTATAATACTTGCCTGGATGAAATAACAAAAACCAGGATTGATGCTATAAAAAGTGCAAAACAAAATGAAGGGGTGAGCAATGCAACTGTCAATAGAACATTGGCATTGTTGCGCTCAATATTAAATAGAGCAAAACAGGATTGGGAGTGGCTCGATTCAACACCTAATGTAAGATTATTTCCAGAGAGTGCGACAAGAGTTCGGTGGCTGTCACATGAGGAATCAGATAGGCTAATTAATGAATTGCCAGAGCATTTGAAAGCAATGACTCGATTTACTTTGTCGACCGGACTAAGGGAGAGTAATGTAACTGGCTTGCAATGGACCCAAATAGATATGCAGCGCCGCTGTGCTTGGATTCATGCCGATCAAGCGAAGGGTAAGAAAGCTATTGCTGTACCGTTGAATGGTGACGCATTGGTGGTTATTCAGCAACAGATCGGCAAGAACGACATACATGTCTTTACGTATAAAGGAAAACCGGTTACCCGAGCAAATAATCACGCATGGGAGAAAGCGTTAATCAGGGCTAACATTATTGATTTTCGTTGGCATGATTTAAGGCACACTTGGGCCAGTTGGCATGTGCAAAATGGAACTCCACTGCATGTGCTAAAGGAGCTGGGTGGATGGTCTGACTTAACGATGGTATTACGTTATGCACATTTGTCCAGTAAACACCTTGAGGAGTATGCGGGGAATTCAAAAAGTTGTGACAAATTTACTACACGTAACAAAAACGACCCAGAAGAAGTGACCTAAGTCATTGATTTATTGGTGGGGTGTCAGGGATTCGAACCCTGGACCTATGGATTAAGAGTCCACTGCTCTACCAACTGAGCTAACACCCCAATTGTATCTCTAACAATTATATGATTTTAAAATATTTTTTAAATAAATCCAAGAATTATATAACTTGGCTCATTTTCAATGCTCTAATTTATTGATCGCCTGAGATAATTCCTTGCTGAATTCACTCAGGATTCTAAGTTAACTTATTAACTTATTGATTTATATTACTTAGTGGCTTTGCTATTTTGGTGAAGTATGACACCTAAATGTAGTTAGGTGGTGTGGCTAGTTTGGCACTAAAGGTTAGTTAGTGCAAATTGATGTAACAGAGTTGTAGACAGACTCAAATTTGAGCCGATTTATTTGGTAATTAAAACTGCCCCACCGTCAGTTCCCTTCACTGTAACTGCTTGACATGAAATGGTTTAATAAAACCGGACAATTTTAAAGACAGATTTATAATGTCAACAGAGGTGAAAAATGAGCGATTAAAATAAGCATAAACGACCCAAATACACGATTCAATTTCATGAGTGTTCCCCTTAAAACCGAAGATAACAAGGAAATGTTTAGACAAATAGTCCTCTAAAGAGCGCAGTGAAGCTTTTCTTTCTATTTTACAAAATAGGGTGAGAGCTACAAAAAGAAGGCTCAATGGATTTTTAAATTAAATAAAAAAAGACTTGCAATTAAAAAATAAATTTTTTCAGATTTTACGTTTTTTTGCCCTTTTTACGGAAAATCTGCATGCCTAATAATATACCCTTCATGATTACCTTATTGACCACTGCAATGACAGCATGGAAAGAGCGCTAGCCGCAGAACGCCACCCTGCTTGGAAA
>CAILCX010000060.1 GCA_903832775.1 uncultured Methylobacter sp.
ACTTTGGTATCGTCTGGAAGAAAGCAGAGATAAACGTAAAAACATGTTAACAACCCGTTGCTGGATTTACGGTGTTGGTGGTGAAAATTTAAATTTAATTGGGGTCATAAAATGAATGCTAAAAAGAGATTACTGGCAACTGCATACCTGGAAAATAGTGATGCCATTTCAGCCACCGTTAAGGGGTTTGTTGGCAAGAATATCCTGCGTCGGGCTATGCAAGTGTTGTTGGCAGGTTCCGTACTTGCCAGCGGTATGGCAGTAGCGGCATTGCAAGATCATGGTCCATCTGATCCCAATTTAACCTGGCCTTCCTGGTATCGGGATGGCAACGGTTTGGCAATCGGTTTGTGTAAATCCACGACCGCCATGTGTTTTCCGCCAGCGCCTGATCCAACCGGTTTTGCCGGTAATATGGGTGCTGAAATGTTTTACAACATGGTTGAGTTTAAAAATAAAACGACCGGTTCGGATTTTCAATACCACTATTTAGCCGGTCTTGAAGCCTCTTATCTGCCTTTGGGTAAACCCGTTCACGGTACCGAAGTTGTGTTTGCACGGGTGCGTATTTCTTTTAACTTTAATACGGCAGCGAAAGAGGGTACTTACACCATAACGCATCCTTACGGAAAAGAGGTGTTTGAAAATGTAAAGGCAACTACGACAAATAATATCACCGGTGGCAAAGCGGCTATTTTTTACACGGTGGATGTGCCGTTAGGGCCGGAGATGAATTTTGATTCGGCACTGGGTGGTGCGATGGGGCCTTTTATTTCCTGGGATAATATGCCTGTCGGTGGTTTAAGCGGACCAACAGAGGGCGAAAAGTTTGTGGGCGACCCGGCGGTTGTACATTCCTTTACCGGTAGTCCGTTCGGCACCAATTTTTTGCGTATCGATGGACCGGTTAATTCTAATCTTGACGGATTGGGCCATGATTTTATTGTAGCTTATGCGGCGAATGTTATCGGTCAGATATGGACTGATCCAATAGCTCAAAATTTGGCTATTGACAAGGCGGTGATGAGTCGTAGTGGTAATACCAACTCTATTGATGTTTGGGCTACCTCGGCAGCCGATCAAAAATTGATTATGACCGGTAATAATATGCCGAGCTTGCAGATGTTTCCAAATGGCGCAACGCCAGGAAAATATCATGGGCATGTGGAATATTCTGCCAATCAGGCCGTTCCAAATACAATTAAGGTTACCAATTTCACCAGTATTCCGGTTGTCAGTAAATCAGTGGGTTTAAAGGATTCAATTGAAATTAGTCAGGCGACTTTCAATACCAAATCCGGCGAGGTTGTCATCGTTGCTCAATCAACGGATGAGCTTACAAATCCTACTCTGGTAGTTCAGGGCATACCTGGCGTACCCAGTGCGGCGGGGGTGGTTCCGGCTGTAAGCGGGATAATGACCCATGCAGCCTGTCCGACGTCGGTAACTAATCCGGTTGATGTTTGCTTTGCTTACACCTTGCCTGCTAAATATGAAGTTCCGGAAAGTGTGTCGGTAGCGTCCTCTCAAGCCGGCACGCATGCGGATCATTTGTTTTCCATTGTAGGTCACCCGCAAAATCCGTCCAGCGGGCCCACGGTAACCGATTTTAGCTTTACTGCAAGTTCCAGCGGCTCAACAGTGTTGTCAAGCATGGGTAAGACCTTGCCGTTGGATGCGCTCATTATTGATCAACCTGTTAATGGAACGGTTGCACTTGTCGGCGGAATATGGGGTTTTACGGCAAATCCAGGCTCACTGGATGGAGCGGATGGCTTTACCTATGTGAGACAAACAGCTGATCTGAATGTTTCCAAGGTAGCCACAGGTAATCTGACATTGGCATTTAATGCTTCAGCACCTATTGCCAAGGCAGATGAATATGCCCTTTTGTCAACGTCGCCG
>CAILCX010000061.1 GCA_903832775.1 uncultured Methylobacter sp.
GCTGAACTCAATAGTTTTAGCACCTTAATGTTTTGCGGTTGATCAACCAACACGGCACGAAAATCACCAATCGCTTCCGGTATTTTTCGTTCCGCCAAGGAAAACTCGCCGCGTAATGACAGGGCATCTGCATCACGAGGGTTTTCAACAATAATCTGCTTAACCAGTTCCTTCGCTTCGTCGGTACGTTTAGTCACAACATACAATCTTGCCAAAACGTTGCGAGCCTTGATAGATTGCGGCCCTTGTTTATCAAGTTCGACCACTTCTTTTAAAGTCTTTTCTGCTTCTTCCGGATGTTTTTGCGCTAATTCCAAATCAGCCAATTTAAAGCGTAAATCATATTTATCCGGACTTTCTTCAATCATCGGAACCAATTCAGTTATCGCTATTTCCGGTGTTCTTTTGGCGACCAAAAAATCAACTAGGGTTAATTTGGCATTGGCATCATCAGGCAGTTCCTTAACTGCTGTACGCAAAATGCCTTCAGCATCGTCGAGTTTATTGCTGGCCAATAAAAATAAAGCCAGACGTTTACGATGCTCCAATTGTTTGGGTTCGATTTTTACGATCGCTTCCAGTGTTTGCTGCGCTTTATCCAGGGCTTTTGTTTCTGTATAAAGTTTGGCAAGCATCAGCATCGGTGCTGAATTAGTTGGGTTTTTTGCGCTGTTCTTTTGCAGAACATCAATGGCTTGATCAATCTTACCGGTTCTGGCATTAAGCGAAGCCAATAACAAATTGGCTTGCACATCATCGGGTTGTTTTTTAAGTGCCGCTTCCAATTGAATCATGGCGCTATCGGTATTATTTTTAATGACGAAAACACCCGCCATTAATACCCGACCTTCAACGTTTTCAGGATCAAGTGCCTGAACTTCTTTGGCCATTTTGTCAGCTTCGTCGGCATTATTAACCATCAAATAAATTTGGCCCATTCTTAAACGCGACATGACATGTTTGGGATCTTCACCGATAACCGCAAGATATTGACTGACCGCATTTTGTATCTCACCCACTTTAACTAAAGACTCCGCCATTTGATAACGGGCTTCAACGTCTTTAGGATCAATTTGCAATACGTTCTTGAAAGATAGCTGGGCTTTTGCATAATCACCGGCGCTAAATAATTGCTTGCCTTCTTCCATGTACTTGGCTTTTCTTTCTTCGGAACCGCCGCAAGCGGTCAGTAAACAGACCAGCGCCACAACGGACAACGTTTTCAAATTAGGTGCTTTGGATATCATATAAAATCCTGTTTAAATTAATATTGTTGAAGCAATAACGGTAGATTGGGTAGCTTGTGAAACCCAACCTTTCTGGTTTGATTGTTGGGTTACGCTAGCGCTAACCCAACCTACATTGATTATTCTTCTCAGATTATAACAGCAAATCTGGTCTTATTGAGTTGCTTCTTTAGCTTCCGGTGCTGGAGCATTGTTTGCAGTCAGTTCTTTATGCTGATATTTCTGTTTGAGCAGTTTGTCTTCATATTCCTGAACAATAGATTCCATTTCCACACTTTTAAATTGCAAAAGCGGCTCCGCTTTCAACAAAGAATCCATGACATCTTTATGTTCATAGGTATTTAAAACTTCTTTGCCCGCTTCAAACAATTTTAGGTTTTTAGCTTCACAGCTTTGCAGATTGGTTTCTGTCTGTTTTTGAGTATTTTCCAAATTGGCATGCAAGGTATTCAGCTCGGTTTTGGCTTTATTCAATACATTATATTTTTCTATCACTTCCAATAACTTCGCATGCGTTTGATCCAGCTTGGCGCGCACTTCTTCGGCACTGCTTTTTTGTGCAGCCAATTCACCGCTTAAGCGTTCTTCTACTGAACTCGCAGTTGCATCAGCCGCAGATTTATCTTTCTTGACCTGTTCAACCTCGGCGGCGAGTTTTTCTTTTTCTGTTTTAAGCAGATCCCGCTCCGTAGTCATGTCTTTAACGATAGTTTGCAGCTTAACCACTACTTTACTGTTAGGATCAGCTGCACGAGGCGCTGCCTGCACTGTTGCCGACAGCAGACCGCCGACCAGCAATGCAGGAAACACGGAAACTTTGATAAATGAATTCATGTCAGTATCCGGTTAGAAACGTGTATTAACGTCGACTTGTAAAATATCTACACCGTATTGTGGCCCGGTGATTACATTACCACTTAACCAACGACCGGAAAGCCAGACATTTTTAACCAAACCGTAATTGCCGCCGACTACCCAACCTTTTGTATTTGTGCCACCAAGGTGAAAATCGGAATCGGTAAATGCATCTAACACAGCATCACGCTCCAAATGTTTGTACATAGTAAATACACTCCAGTTGCCCGCAACATCGACTTTTGGCCAACCTAGATCAGCCCTAACTTGCCAACCAGTAGTTTGTTCACTGCTCTCATTACCACCTTGAGACCACCATGAATTCCTATAATGACTCTTAATGTCCTTATAATTAAATCCGACATTTTTTGCATAATCCGCACTTAATTTTAGATGATGCGGTGCAAACATTGCCAAATCATATACGGCATTAATGTTGATAATTCTGTAATCCGAAGCAAGTCCAACAAGTCCAATTTGATCAGGTGCTGCATTGTCAGCGCAGATAGTTGCCAGGCTATTCCCTAACTGCATATAGTCAGGCTTGGAAAAACTGTTATCTGGAGTGTTAAAATTACAAATATCTTGAGGAGGAGCTCCCGTATTAGGTTTTGCCCGGATATTACGATAATCGAAATAAGCAGCTCCAATTTTTAAATTATCCTGATTCGCAAAGCCCCAATCCAAACCAGTCTGGCCACCAAACAACCATTTATTTTTAGAGCTTAATGCAGATTCAGAAAGCGGAAAAGCGCCTGCAGTCGCATATATTGTGGGGCCTTTACCGCTCACACTAGCCAGACCATCAGAATTGCCGAACTGATGACGTATCGTGCCAGCAACCCCTTCAAATGATAAATCCTCATCCCACACCAACTCACTTCCACCGGTAAAGAATGGATTAATAATTCGGCCACCTGCCAGCGTTAACCAACTGAATTTTTTGTCGTCGACTAAATCATATTTAAGAAAGGCTCGGTCGACTCTAAAATCATAACGGTCGCCCATATTACCCAGAGTCTGGTTAGTCGAAACAGGATTTTTAATATTACCGGTCGACAAGCGTATACCCGCAACCAATCCTTCGGCTACCTGAGCATCGAGCCCTATACGCAGCCGCTCTCTAAACCGATTTCGATCGTTATTTGTATTGAGGAACAACTCATTATTATTCAATGCGGAAGTATATCCTCCCCGATCATTAACTGCCTGAAAATTCTGGTACGCCCCAAAAATTGCACGATTATTAGGGGTTACACTTGGTGTATTATCGGATGCCATATATTCCGACTGCTCGCGCAACCGTAAGTCCCCCGACAACTTAAATCGACTTACCCATTCTGGAAGCGCTCCAGGCAAACCCCATTGTTCCTTTTTAGCTTTCGCCATCACATCGCCAACCACTTCTTCGCGCAACTCGCTGCGCACTTGCTGGCGAATCTCGTCTTTTACGAAATCAGGCACATAAGCCACGCGCACTTCGTCGGCTGGCACCACTTCTTTGCTGGCCGCTGGCTGTTTTGCTGTCGCGGCTTTTGCTTCGGCTACTTGCTGATCGGCATCCGCTTCGGCTTGCTTGATCATGTCTTGTGCGGTTTTATCGGTAATCACACCTTGCTTGACCAATTGCTTGATCAGATTGGTGGTGGTATTGCGCAACTTTAGCAATTCCTCCTTTTCACCCGCCTGGGTCAA
>CAILCX010000062.1 GCA_903832775.1 uncultured Methylobacter sp.
GCTTGCGCTGCCGATGAGGCGTGGGCGAGAGCTTCTTGTTCAGCCCTGCTTGCGTTTTCAGCACTAACGATCGTATTCTGAGCTGCGGTTTCGGCAGCAACAGCTTGTTGTTGGGCTAGTCTTGAAAAGTCTTGAGCAGTCAGTCCCGAAGTCCCGCTTTCTGTTGCCGCTTGTGCTGCCGATGAGGCGTGGGCGAGAGTTTCTTGCTCAGCCCGACTGGCATTTTCAGCACTACCAATGGCATTCTGAGCTGCGAAAGCGGCGCTTTCCGCATCTCTTTCAGCATGATGGCGAACTAATTCGGCTTGATAAGCATGCTGATCTGCTTGAACTGCTCGTTCAGCCGCTGATTGCGCCTGAAATTCAGCTGCTCGCTGAGATTGCTCTGCTGATAGATATGAATCTTCACAACGGTTTGCGGCCTGTCTGGCGCGATCGGCTTCTTGATTGGCGATATCGAGTGCTTCGGAAATGTATTCTGACATGAGAGTTGCCTTCTAAATGGGCTATTGTTATTGTAGATCGGATTCTATCAGCAAAACTATTGCCTGAACAGCATCAGCACCTCTGAACCGCAGTAAGGTGCAATTCGAAGGGTCAAAATAACCAATTGTATTTTGTCGCATGAAGTACAAATTTCAGCTTAATGCATTAAATCAATTACATTGGGCAGCATCCACACGTATTGATTTATCAGATGACGAGCGTGGTTGATGTTTATACAAGATAGAAAAGTCGTTCCTGCTACAGCAAAGGCTGTACATCTCATAAGCACAGCCTGGTCACCATTAGAATTAATAAAAACATCGTATCCATTGTCGCTTCGTGGTAAAAATAAGCCACTGAGTCTTTAGCGTTTTTGATGAGTCACTTTGGGGGGGATGCGAGTGGAAGCTTTACAGGAACAACGCCAAGTCATTGGTACCATTGTTGAAGTGCATGGCCCGGTGGTGGTAATTGATTGCACCCAATTGCCGCCGTTACGCCAGGCTTTATTCACCCGTTTCGACCACACCGCTTATGTTTTTGAAGTGCATCAACACCTTGACGAGCGGCATATCCGGGCGATTACCTTGCACGGGACGGCTGGTTTAAGCCGGGGCATGAGCGTTTTTGATACTGGCGCACCGTTGCATGTGCCGGTATCAAAGCAATGTTTGGGCAGATTGCTCAATATATTCGGCAAGCCGCTAGACGGGTTGCCGCCTTTACCTTATACCGAATTTCGTAACATTCACGCAAAGCCGCTGCCACTCTCCGAAGCAATTGGAATCAGTGGGATTTTGGAGACCGGCATTAAGGTTATCGATTTATTATGCCCATTTGTGAAGGGTGGAAAAACCGGTTTATTTGGCGGTGCAGGAGTAGGTAAAACCGTGCTGGTCATGGAATTTATTCATGCGGTTTCTGCCATCCACCAGGGAGTTTCGGTTTTCGCCGGCGTCGGCGAGCGTATTCGCGAAGCCCACGAGTTATGGCGGGAAATGCAACAAGCCGGAGTGATGGACGATACCCTGATGGTATTCGGACAAATGGATGAGTCGCCCGGTGTGCGTTTTCGCGTTGCCTTATCAGCACTCACTTATGCCGAATATTTGCGCGACACGCTACATAAAGAAGTCTTGTTTGTGGTCGACAATGTATTTCGTTTTGTCCAGGCCGGCAGCGAAATCTCAAGTTTGCTGGGACGAATGCCTGCGACAGTCGGTTACCAACCGACCTTAACCTCTGAAGTCGCTGAGTTGCAAGATCGTATTCTGTCCACGCGACAAGGCGCCATAACCTCAGTGCAAGCGGTTTACGTCCCTGCTGACGACATGACCGATCCAGCCGTCAGCGCCATACTCAGTCATCTGGATACCACGGTTATCCTGTCGCGAGATCAGGCTAGCAAAGGCATTTATCCCGCTGTCGATCCGTTACGCTCAAGCAGCAAATTGATGGACCGACACACCCTGGGCGATAGACATTACCAGGTTGCAGAAGCGGTACGCGAACATCTGGCGCGATATCACGAATTAGAAGATATTATCGCCATGTTGGGAATCGAAGAACTAACCGAGGTTGATCGACAAATTGTAATGCGAGCCCGTAAACTGCAACGCTATCTAACCCAGCCTTTTGCAGTTCTGGCCCAACACACCAAACAAACAGGCGTTTCGGTACCCTTGGCGCAAACCTTGACCGACTGTGAAGCTTTTTTAGCCGGTGATTATGATCAATTTTCAGAGCAGCAATGCTATATGCGTGGTTCTATGCAAAATAATCCATGAACAGGTTTAAACTGAATTTGTTTGATGGCAGCCATGAACAACGCTTTGAAGGCGTTCTTTCTTTTGTTGCCGAGGATGCTTCCGGTTGTTTTGGAATTCAGGCGCATCATGCAAGGTTTATGACCACTCTGGTTTTCGGATTGGCGCGTTTTCGCCAGACGACCGATGACTGGCAATATATTGCGTTACCGGGTGCGGTGGTCTATTTTAATAATAACGAGTTGACGATCAGTACCCGGCATTTTCAGATAGATACCGATCTGGAACGGATCAGTGAGTTATTGGAACAACAATTAAACGCAGAAGAAGAAAAGCTGCATACAACCCGTGAAAGTCTGCGCAAAATGGAACAAGCCATGTTAAAACGTATGTTGGCACTTAAAAGCAAATCCAGTTGGCAATCATGAACAATCAACAGCTTAAAATCAGAATCGAAAACCAGATTAAACGCATTAGAAAAGCGGAGCATGAGCGCCCAAATTTATTATCACAAACTGTTTATATCGGCACACTGGGTCTGGTCATGGTCTTGCCAGTTGTTGGCGGGGTTTATTTAGGACGCTGGCTGGATGGCATGATGGACGGTTATTCAATGCGCTGGACACTTAGCTTATTGTCTACAGGTTTAGTGATTGGTATTTTTAATGTCTATTTTTTAATTAAAGATTAAGCGGCTGACTCATGGAAAGCGACTTTACTTTTACTCTAGGCCCAGTGGAAATAGGCTTATCATTAATAACAACCTGGGGCATCATGTTGGTGCTGGCGATAGTTGCCGGGCTTTCAACCCGGCGTCTGGAGATAATTCCTGGCATATTGCAAACCTCCGTTGAAAGCATCGTAGCCACTATCGATGAGGCCATTACTGCTGTCGCTCCCGAACACGCTCGGCAAATCATGCCTTTCATTGCGACGCTCTGGCTGTTTCTGATCATTGCCAATCTGGTCGGCTTAGTTCCGGGCCTACACTCGCCGACTCGTGATCTTTCTGTAACCTCGGCACTGGCGGTGCTGGTGTTTTTTTCGGTACACTGGTTCGGCATCAAGACACTGGGCTTAAAAAGCTATCTTCATCATTACCTGACACCCAGCCCGATTTTGCTACCTTTTCATATTATCAGCGAATTCACCCGTACCCTGGCATTGGCAATTCGCTTATTTGGCAATATGATGAGCCTTGAGATGGCAGCCATGCTGATCTTGCTAGTGGCCGGCTTTCTTGCACCCATTCCGATTTTAATGCTGCATATTATAGAAGCACTGGTACAAGCTTATATCTTTGGCATGCTGGCACTGATTTATCTGGCCGGCGCGATGCAATCCCAACAACTTAATTCACCGGAGTAATTTATGTCTGACATTGCCTCAATTGTCCTGGGTTCCAGCATTGCCGCCATTATCGGCATCGCGTTGGGCGTCATGCTCCCGGCCTTGGCCATGGGCAAAGCCATCGGCAGTGCATTGGATGCCTTGTCGCGGCAGCCGGAATCGGAACGCTCAATCATGCGCACCCTGTTTATCGGTCTGGCCATGATTGAATCACTGGCGATTTATTGTCTGGTTATTATTTTAATCGTACTGTTTCGTAATCCGTTGCTTGAGTACATTGTTAAATGATAAAAGCAGGCGAAAGTTTCTAGGTTGAAGACTTTATGCCAAGAATAACCGCTGACATTAAACTTTCCATCTTGCATCTTGTGGACCTTAAAGCCTATGGAATTTAATCTATCCACCTTTGTTCTTGAAATCATCAATTTCCTGATTCTGATCTGGATTTTACAGAGGCTTTTTTACAAACCTCTGCTGAACGTGATTGCCAAGCGTAAACAGTCTATTTACCAATCACTTGCCGATGCAAAAAACCTACAACAACAGGCCGAGCAGCAACGCAGCCTTTATGAAAATCGCCAAAAATTGTGGGAGCAAGAAAAACAGACTTCACTCATTGCCCTAGAATTGCAACTTGATGCCGAAAGAGTAACGCAACTGAACCGACTTAATACTGATCTTGAACAAGAGCGACAAAAAGCCAAGGTGACGCTATCAAGACAGCAGCAGGAGCACCAACAACAGGCCGAAAAACAAGCCTTGAAGAATGGTGCTAAATTTGCGTCACTATTGCTGCAAGAAGCTGCCGGACCTGAATTAGAGGGCCGCTTATTTATCTTAATGCTAAACAATCTGGCAACTTTACCGGAAGTCTGTAAACTGAGTTTGACTCCGCTGGAAATAAATAAAACGGTAGCGATTAAAATTACCAGTGCTTTTCCTTTATCCCTGGAAATGAGCCAGCAACTGGAACAAAAGCTGGAAAGCTTAATTAACAATCGACTCAGTTTTCAATATCATCAGGATGTTGCCTTAATTGCCGGTCTCCGTCTCGACATCGGCTCCTGGGTATTGAACGCCAATGTAAAGCACGAACTGGTCGGTTTTGCCGAGCTTGATTATGACTACAATTGAAACTTCCAAAAGCATACTGGACAAACAAAACGACTGGCTCGCTAACTATCGGTTAGGGCTTCGTGCAACCGAACAAGGGACTGTAGTATCTATCGGTGACGGCATTAGTTGGATTAAAGGACTGCCCTCGGCGGCGATTGAAGATATCCTGATTTTTGCTGACGGAAGTCAGGGCATGGTCTTTGATCTTAACCGCGACCGCATCGGCGCGATCTTACTCTACGAGACTGAAGCGCTAACTGCGGGCACCACGGTTTATCGCTCACGGCATTCACTCAGTATTCCCGTGGGCAACGCATTTTTAGGTCGGATTGTCGACCCCATGGGAATGCCACTAGATGGACAAGGCTTACCTTTTCCATCCGGGCGCGAAAATATGGAAAAAGGCTCACCCGCCATTATTGCCCGAGACTTTGTCCATAAACCCTTATACACCGGCATAAAAATCATAGATACACTGATTCCGATAGGTAAAGGACAGCGGCAATTGATTGTGGGCGATGAAGGTCTGGGTAGAACGTCAATCGCACTGGATACTGTCATTAACCAGAAAGGTAAAAATGTATTGTGCATTTATGTGCTGATTGGCCAGAAACGTTCTGCCGTAGTCAATACACTTGAAACCCTGAAAAAATATGGCGCATTAGACTATACGGTTTGCGTGGTAGCCGAGGCCAGTGCCCTGCCAGGCCTGCAATATATCGCTCCGTTTGCCGGATGTGCTTTGGCCGAATACTGGATGGCTCGAGGTAGGGATACACTGATCATTTATGATGACTTATCCACCCATGCCAGAACCTATCGGGAGCTGTCGTTATTACTCAGGCGCCCACCAGGTCGGGAAGCGTTTCCGGGCGACATTTTTTTTGTCCATTCCCGTCTGCTCGAACGTTCGACCTGTCTCAATGCAGAAAATGGCGGCGGTAGCATGACCGCTTTACCGATCATCGAAACCAAGCAGGGCGAAATTGCCGCTTACATTCCAACCAATCTGATTTCCATTACTGACGGGCAAATCTATTTGGACAATGACCTGTTTGTATCAGGGTTTCGTCCGGCCATCGACATCACCCGCTCGGTATCACGTATAGGCGGCAAAGCACAAGATATCAGCATTCGCGACCAAGCCGGACAAATGAAACTGGATTATCTGCAGTTTTTGGAACTGGAAGCGTTCACCCGTTTTGGGCAGCGCCTAGAAGCCTCTATGGAAGCCAGAATTAAACGGGGACGATTGCTAAGGGAGTTATTAAAGCAGGAGCGACTGGTTCCGCACAGCACTGTTTTTCAACTGGCCTGGCTGGCCGCATTTAACTTTGGGCTGTTTAATCAAACTGATGCTAAAGACATTACGAAGGTGTTGAAGTTAATTGATCAAGGCGTCAGCATGACAGCATTGACTTTAGAAAGCTCATTAGAAGAATGGCAAAAAGCACTCAAAGAATGGCTTAACCCAGAATCACACTCATGAGTCTGAGCCGCGAACTGCAATTGCATATAACGCAATTAAAAGAGATACGCAGTATTTTAAATGCCATGAAAAACCTTGCGTTCATAGAGCTACACAAATTATTGCATTTTAAAATCATGCAAGGTCAATCCGTGGCCACTATAGAAAATGTAATGCAGGATTTCCTGAGTTTTCACCCCTGCAAAGTCGCGCCTGAACATGTGACGCATTTTTGTGTTTTGCTTGGAGCAGAACGGGGCTTTTGCGGTGATTTTAACGAAAGCCTGATCAACGCAATCACAAGTCAATCTTACACTGGTATTATAGCTGTCGGTAGTCGCCTATGTAATCGCCTGGAAACATTAACTACCCCGGTTATTGCCAGACTGGAAGGTGCAAATGTCGCGGATGAAGTTTCCATTATTGTGACTCGTCTACTCGATACGATTAACTTTTCACCTGATTTTATGCTGACTGAAGACGCTATACCCACCCTAAAGTTAACGATTGTTTACCATGATAACAACCCTAATCAAATTAACTTACGTCAGTTGTTTCCTCCAGTTACTAATAAACATGACAGTACGCCTCACTTCGGAACCCCGCCAATACTTAATTTAACAGCGGAAGCGTTTTTTACAGAGTTAATGGATCATTATTTATTTGCTGCGCTACATGAAATTTTTTATATCTCACTGACCGCTGAAAATCAACGCCGACTCCAACATTTGGAAGCAGCCGTCAATCATTTGGATGATGAAACAACCCAACTACAAAAAAAATCCCAGATTTATCGTCAGGAAGAAATCACCGAAGAAATTGAAGTTATCTTGTTGAATGCAGAGAATAACCTGCTTGAATAAAAGTGAAACTAACAACCCAAAAGTTGGAGAATTATGCCGTGTCGAGTAAAATGGCTTATTAAAAGTCATAAGCCGATTGATTGTTATCGTCTGCATTAAGATACATTCCCCCATTAGTTCCTGAAAAAACGCCTTACATTCTCGATTATCTATGAAATTATTATCTCAATACCTGTTACTTTGCTGGTTTAAAAATAACCCCGCCGACTTGATTCCTTCCAGATCGTTTATGTGGAAAACGGTAGTGTTTTATCTTATTTCAGGCATTATCGTTGAGGGTCTGATTGCTGATCCTGCTGATGGCACGCTGGAAGTGTCTTTAAGGACTATCATGGCCTTTTCATCTATCGCCATTTTTTTGCTGGTCAGTAAAAAATGGCAGAATTTTTATCAATTGTTTACGGCTATTTTCGTCTGTGAAAACTTTATTATGACTCTGGCGATTGCGGCTGAGGCACTCGATTTTTGGATGGTGATGAGCAAACAGGAGTTGCGCGAAGAAATATCCATCGGTTTAGCTATTTTTTTGGTTGCCTGGTACCTGGCAATTGTCAGTTACATTTTTCGTCAGTTTTTTTCGTACAAAATGAGTGCCAGCGTTATTTTTGCATTCGGTTATTTTATTTTAACTTACGGTATCCCGATGCTGGTTATGGATATCTAGGAGACTAACCTGGAATGGAAGTCGTCGAATTAGGCAGTAATGTCTTGATTATCATTACTTATCAAGTCAGTTGATCAAGCTAGCATTAAAAAACCATTATTACTTAGAAAGTCACCTTAGCAATTTACTTATTCATCTTTTGAATCCGACTCCTGATCTAAATCATCCAATACCTTGTCGTAAACCTCACGCAAACTTAGCTCGCATTCAATACTGTCCAGGGTAATAGTTGCATCAAGTCCTTCGGCTTCAGTTAAAACCCATACGTCGCCTAGTCGATGGTAACGCTCAATGATTGCCTGATCTTGAGACACCAACAAGTATTCGCGCAATGTCGGGATCTTGCGATAATGGGCAAACTTGCCGCCCCGGTCATACGCTTCGGTAGATGGCGAAAGCACTTCAATCAGTAAAGTCGGATTCAACAGGGTATCGACATGTGAATCATCAAATTGCGGTTTACCGCAGATAACAGTGATGTCCGGGTAATGGTAGCTATGAGTATCTGCCGCTTTGACACGCATATCGTTTACGTAAGCTTCGCAGGGGCGATTTTTAACTTGGTTATGCAATTCACTAGCGATGTTAATCGTTACCAAATTGTGTTTCCGGCTTGCACCGGTCATGGCAAAGATTTCACCGTTGTGGAATTCGCTTTTACTTGAAGCTGCGCGCTCCAGAATCAAATACTCTTCAGCGGTGTAATGCGTTTTAGTCAATACTGCGGACATAAATCACCTCGTTTTGTTAACAAGCTTCGTGGGATTAAAACATATAATCAGTTATTTGGAAAAGGCAATAAATTGCCGATAAGGCGAGCCGTGTTTCCAGGTAAAGGCTTCGGTGTAATAATGCATTAACGCCAGATAACCAAGAAAGCCCAAGGTTATGGCTTTACGAATCTCTACACCAAAGAAGAACTGGGTAAGCTGATTAACCAAGCCGTCGCCGTAGGACTGCAATACAAAAGCCAGAAAAAATGAACTCAGCGGTAACACGATAACTATCGGCAGACGACAAAATGCGGCACAGCGATACATTAAATTCTGTGGTTGCCGTTGGTGTTTGTTGTAATCGTGTGCCACGTAAAAAATATAAGCGGTCGCGTCATGTACCAGTCTTGGTATCAGAATGGCAAAGAAATAGTATTGCTGAATGAAAAGATAAAAACTGCTTAATACTAAAAATACATTAGACCACATAAACCACTTACCCAATGGTGTGGTCGCATAGCGTTGCCCCGCAAACACACTGCAAACCAGACCGGCACATAAGCTGCCGGCAATCAGTTTTATAGCTTCGAGTTGCTGCACTTCCAGGCTGTTTTTAAGAAATATGCCGATATAAACAAAAATGCCAGCGGTTACACTAAGGCACAAGATCAGATTGAAAAACCAATCGGGCATTCGGCACAACCCGCGTCCCACACCCAGTTGCTGTCTGATGACATGGTAGACAGTCCAGGCCGATACCGTTACATACAGTGCTTGATAAGGAATAAACAAACTACCCAGGCCAAAAACCACTGCAATAGCAAGTGTCATCAAGATGATTTTTGACTGATAGAACTTCAGATATTGGGAATTGCTAACCAGCAAAATGGAACTGGCGACGATATGCGGTGTTCCGAAAATAATTTGAAATAATAAAAATTGTTTGGGACTGCTGGGTAAATTTTCATGCAAATAACCCTGCCAAAACCAGCCATCCAATAATTGCAATATTAAACACAAGGGAATGATGACATACAAGCCTAACAACCATTTAAAGGAAACGGTTAACAGCTTGTCGTCAGGTAATGCTTGCGCTGAAAGGGCATGGGCAGGCATAAATATATCCTCCTGTTATTTATGTTTAGTAGAATGATGAAATTAAGTGGTTCATTTTAGCTATTTTCCAGCATTGTTTTTAGTTTTTTAGGAGAAACTCATGTCATTTCAGTTGCATCCACGCCTGGCAGAAGATTGCATAAGCATTGGCCAGTTTGAATTATGTCGATTATTAATGATGAATGACAGTCAGTACCCCTGGTTTATCCTGGTTCCGAAACGGCCTGAGCTGCAGGAAATTTATCAACTCAATAAGGCAGAACGTGCGTTATTGACTGAGGAATCCAGCTATCTTGCCGAGAGTCTGGCCAAGCTTTATAAAGCCGACAAAATGAATATTGCAGCAATCGGTAATTTGGTTCCGCAACTTCATATCCATCATGTTGTTCGCTACCAAATCGATAAAGCCTGGCCTGCACCAGTCTGGGGGAAGTTTGCCGCAGTGCCTTACAATGAACAGCAGATTATAGATAACATTGATCGTCTTAAAGACTGTTTAAAAATGTAACGACAGACTTTTGGTCTTAAGCAATCTTAATCAACCAGGAACTCGGTAAAATAAGCTTCTTTAAAACCTTCTTCATGTTCGGCTTTGCCTTTTTTTTCCTTACCATGACCTTTGTCGCCTTCCATCTTTTCCAACGTTTCACGGATTATTTTTGTTGTTTCTTGCCGTAACGCTTCGCGCTGCTCCATGGTTTGCAATTCATCAGATGGGCGGCCGCTATATAACATGATTAATTCATGCCTTAAGGCGGGCATGTGTTTTTTTACGGCTTCAATCGTGCTGGCACCTTCAACCAATAATTGCACATTGATCAGTAAAAACTTTTTTGGTTCCGCCAAATTAACGGTAAACTTGGGAGTCATTTCCATATATTTGGGACCCGTTTCTGCTTCCGCTTCTTTTGCTCCCTCATTTGCAGCAGCAACAGACATAAATAAAAAACTTAACACCAAAAGCCATAAACGCATAACAGACTCCAATATCAAAAAATTAGTGGCTTAGTATAAGGCCAGACCCATCAATTCTAAAACGAATACACCTAATGAACAGTAATCTTCCTATTGGCCCGATAATGCTTGATGTTGCTGGCTTAACCCTGGCACCAGAAGAAATGGAAAAATTAAACCATCCCAATACCGGAGCGGTGATTCTTTTTTCACGCAACTATCAAGATCCTGAACAAGTTAACCAACTGATTAACAGCCTGCGTGCTGCGCGGAATGGCAAATTACTGATTGCTGTTGATCAGGAGGGCGGCCGGGTGCAACGCTTTCAACAAGGTTACACGCGGTTACCGCCAGCCTCACATTATGCTCAAGTCCCGGAGTTGGCAGAATCCGCTGGCTGGTTAATGGCCGCCGAGTTACTGGCTGACGGCGTTGACTTCAGTTTCGCCCCGGTTCTGGATATAGATTGCGGGGTTAGCGAAATTATTGGCAATCGTTCATTTTCAGACGATCCAGTGTTGGCAACCCGTTTTTCAAGTCAGTTTAGGAAAGGCATGAATGCCGCGGGCATGGCCGCAACTGGCAAGCATTTTCCCGGACATGGCGCTGTCGCGCTGGATTCACATCTGACCTTACCGATAGACGAAAGAGATTTGGACAGTATTCGAGCAAAAGATTTGCTGCCGTTTAAACAACTGATAGAGGAAGGACTGGAAGGCATTATGCCGGCCCATGTGGTCTACTCAAAAATAGATTCAAACCCTGCCGGTTTTTCACCGTTCTGGATACAAGAGATTTTACGAAAGGAGTTAAAGTTTAATGGCACGGTATTTAGCGATGACTTAAGCATGGAGGGCGCTGCGTCTGTCGGTGACTTTCCGGAACGCGCCAGACTCGCACAACTTGCCGGCTGCGATATGATCCTGGTTTGCAACAATCCTGTTGCCGCTGAGCAGGTGCTTGATGCCTTGCCGATCAACCAAAATCCGGTCAGGGAACAGCGGCTAAATCGTATGCAAGGCAAACCGCAAATGAACCGGGATCAACTGGTGAAAAGCGAGAAATGGCAGCGCCTATCAAGCCTAATCAGTAATCAGGACTTTTAATCATGCTTGAAGAAATTAAGCGCATACAGGCGACTGCTGATTTATTGCACAGCGAACAGGAGGTCGAAGTCGCCATCGATAATATGGCCAAGGCAATCAATATCGCGTTTGCCGATCACAATCCGTTATTACTTTGCGTTTTAAACGGTGGCATTCCAACCTTCGGTAAGTTATTGACCCGATTAACTATTCCGTTAACCATAGATTCGATCAACGCAAGTCGTTATCAAAATCAGACCACAGGTGGCAGTATCGAATGGCGGGTCAAACCGCAAACACCACTCAAAGGCAGAACTGTGCTGATCGTTGACGATATCCTTGATGAAGGTATTACGCTTAAAACGATAGTCGATTATTGCCAAGAACAAGGCGCATCTGCTGTTTTTAGCGCTGTGTTAGTAGACAAAATACTCGATCACCAAAAACCGGTAAAAGCAGATTTTATAGGGCTAAGGTTAGAAAATCGGTATTTATTCGGTTACGGCATGGACTACAAAGGCTATTTACGAAATGCTCCAGGAATTTTCGCCTGCAAGGAATAAACAACATGACTAAATTAGCGATCATTGGTGGCACTGGTCTGACGCACCTTGAAGGTTTAAACATCATAAAGCATGAGCAAATAAACACGCCTTACGGCTCACCTTCTGCTGAGATTGTTACCGGTGAACTTAATCAATGTCAGATTATCTTTTTGGCCAGGCACGGCAATCCACACTTGATTGCACCGCACAAAATAAATTATCGGGCTAATCTCTGGGCGCTAAAGCAACTTGGCGTTGAGCAGATTATTGCTGTTGCCGCTGTAGGTGGTATTAGCAGAGACATGGCGCCAGCACATCTTGCCATTCCTGATCAGATTATTGATTACAGCTATGGCCGAAAACATACTTTTTTTGAAGAGGAGGCCGTCACTCATATTGATTTTACTTATCCGTACAATCAAGAGCTACGTTCTCGTCTGATTTGTGCTGCAGTAAAAGCCGATATAAAAATTAGCCCACTAGGAACCTATGGTTGCACGCAAGGTCCTCGCCTGGAAACTGCGGCAGAAATACGGCGTATGGAAAAAGACGGTTGCGACCTTGTTGGCATGACCGGTATGCCGGAAGCGGCTTTGGCTAAAGAACTGGGTATAGCTTATGCGTCAATCAGTGTAGTCGCGAACTGGGCTGCAGGAAAAGCTGAGGGAGAAATTACCATGGCAGAAATCGAGCGGCATCTCCATAAAGGCATGGCTAATACCGCTGAATTACTGAAGGCTTTTGTGGGTTGGGAACGATAATAAATTCCTGAGAGCGATGCCTAAGACGCGACTAATGTTTCAGCACGCGACGAATGCATAACTCCCGCAACTTGCTTTAATTCATTAAAATTAATGATGGCAACCGGCGCCATGAATATGGCCATGGGACATTTCTTCTTTAGTCGAAGGTCTTATTTCTACAACTTCCACATCAAAAGTTAAAGGGACTCCTGCCAGTGCATGATTACCGTCAATAGTAATTTGATCACCCTCAATTTTAACGACAGTCACTTCACCAGCACCGGAACCAAGATCAGCATGAAATTGCATACCCAGTTCAATTTCATCAATGCCTTCAAACATTTCACGAGGGATAACCTGAATCATCTCATCACTTTGTTCACCATAGGCATCTTCAGCAGCAATACGAACTTTAAATTTGTCACCAACTGCTTTGCCATATAGGGCATCTTCCAGACCGGAAATAATATTTCCTGTGCCATGCAAATAAACCAAAGCCTCATCACCTATTGAACTATCAAGAACTTCGCCTTCGTCGTTAGTCAAAGTGTAGTGAATTGAAACCGCCATATTGTCAGCTACTTGCATGGTAAAAACCTATTTGTAATTTAAAAGCGGGATATGATAGAGAGTTATAACCTTTTTGTCTGAAAATATTTCAAATGATTGGGTTAATGTAATGTCTAGGAGTGAGTTTAAAGATAGTAATGCTTCGTGTAAATAATGGGATTTATCGTTGATCTATAATATTTTTTCTATTTGAAATACACTTTGTTCCAGCAAATGTTCACTCGGTCTACCAAAAATATAACCTTGCCCATAATTAACCCCAATTTTTCTTAAAAGACTAATTGCTTCAGGGGTTTCAACAAATTCAGCGATGGTTTTTTTGCCCATTTTATTGGCAATCTGATGCATGGAGCGAACCAACATCTGGTCGGTTTCATCATTAACAAGATTGGAAATAAATTGACCATCGATTTTTACGTAATCTACCGGGAATGTTTTAAGGTAGTTAAAAGAACAAAAACCTGCGCCGAAATCATCCAAAGCAAAACGGCAACCCAAGGCACGAATTCTATTAATCATAGAGCGGGTTTGTTTATAATTTTCTACGGCTGCGGTCTCGGTAATTTCAAATGTTAAGCGTTCGGCTCTAACGCCTGTCATTTCAAGCTTTTGCTTGATCATCGGCAATAAAGAAAGATCCTGGAAAGCAACACTTGAAAGATTGATCGCCAAACATATATGAGCCAGTCGGGGTGGTAATGCTGCAAGATAATCAATAGCTTTTTCAACTACCCATAAATCAATACCGTGTATTAATCCCATTCTTTCGGCTGCAGGAATAAACTCGTAAGGCTCAATTACGGCTCCGGTTTCATTTCTTAAACGTATTAATACTTCATAATGAGAAATCTCGCCATTGCTCAGTTTAACAATGGGTTGAAATACCAGGAAGAAGCGCTCTTTTATCAAGGCTTCTCTTAGAATCGGCACCCAATATATATCTCGATGCCTTTCCCTGACTACCGTATCTTCTATATCATATTTCCAAACCTTGTTTCTTCCGTAAGTTTTGGCCATACAACAGGCCTGATGAGCCTGAGAAATCAATTCGCGTGGATGCACCATTGTTTTTGATGAGTTCAGAGAACTTAGTCCAATAGACGCGGTAATATTGTAGGCAATCGACCCAATAACAAAACGAAAGTCATCCAATCCGGTTAAAATCTTTTGCGACCAAGATTCTGCTTGTTGAAGGGTGCAATTAACCAGGAAAAGACCAAATTTATCCGAATCAATTCTCGCCAAAACCCCAACATCATTTAACGTTTTTCTTATTAAAGAGATTACTTCTATGAGTAAACGGTCACCAACATCAAAACCTTCCAATTCATTTAACAAGCTAAAACGGTCAAGGTCAATAAACAATAATGCGCTGTCCAGAGAAAAGTGCCTGCTTATATTTCTGCTCAATGTTAGCTGGATGTGCTGTTCCAAACTGCTTCTATTCAACAGTCCAGTTAATTCGTCATGTATAACTAAATACTGAATTCGGGCATCTATGAGTTTTCTTTCGGCTAATTCTGTAAGTAAAATTTCTTGTTGCTTGTAGCGTAAATATTTTTCATTTCTAAGTAGCGTAAAAAATTTAACGGCCATTAAAAACTCGATCGAACTAAAGTTTTTGTTTATGGAGTAAACCATTTTCTTGCTAGATAAAAGGGGGTCTTCTTCTGTTGAAAAGGGATCACTTTTTAAAACGATGACTGGAATAAATACACCGCCTTCCTCATCTGAAAAAGACTCACATAAAACATTAACCTGACACTCTGGTAAATCTTCATTGATAATAATCAGGCTTATAGCTTCGGGATTTTCGTAATACAATCGGGTGATTTTATAAACTTCAGAGCCATTAACGGCAAACTTGAAATTGTAAAATCCATTATTTTGCAATTCATTAGTTAGCCTTGCTACTACAGACTCATTGGTCTCTGCAATAACAATAATCTCTTGTTTACGTGAATCCAAAACCACAGTAATCTCCAAACAGTATTTTCAGGTGTATTATTCGATTAGCATAAATTTGCTAGAAATCATCGGCCAAAAACTATCGGCACGTACATAATTTCAGAAGCCCTGTTTATATTTTTATTGCTTCCAAAGCCCAAACTGTCTAAATTATCCATACTACTTATAATATTTTTATTAATATTGTTTCAAATTAGAGTTTGCTTTAAAAGCACTAACTTGATTTTAGACTACATTCATAGATTATAGACAATAATAATTAAATTTTTTATGTTACCGCCAACTTTTTCTAATTTAATAATTTCAGATTTATTTAAGGGAGATCTTCAACTAACCTCCCCACCCAGTATCTATTTTGAATTGCAGAAAACAATTGAAAATCCAGATAAATCGATTTCGGATGTTGGTTTTATCATTGAACAAGACCAAGCGTTATCAATACGAATGCTGAAAATTGTTAACAGTGCCTTTTTCGGACTTCCTCAGCCTATCGCCTCAATTAAACGAGCTATTAGCATTATTGGTGTTCAGTCATTACAGCACCTGGTATTAGCTACGGTTGTTATCGATAAGTTTTCTTCGATGCCAGGCGGCTTGCCTTCTATTCATGATTTTTGGGCCAGAAGTCTTCGCTGCGCGCTTATCAGTAAAGAGCTCTGCCTATACCGAAACAGCAAGTTTGATTTTGAAGAGATATTCATTTGCGGTTTATTACACGATATTGGGCAACTGGTTTTTTATCGGAGAATTCCGGAGCTAGCTCGTCAGATTGGATTATTAGTTGAAGCAAGTAGCTTGGATGAGGTTGATACAGAAAACAATATATTGGGGTTTAATCATTATCAGGCGGGAACTGAATTGGCAAAATTATGGAAACTGCCGGAAATAATAATTGCAACTATCAGTCAACATAATAATCCTGATCATACCAGTCAATTTGCGGGAGCCGCATCAATCATAGCAACCGCTAATTATCTGTGTAAAATGGATCTCGACAACTCTTATAGCAACAGCATTTGCAACGATATACCTCAGAATGTTTTGACTGGCATTGTTGAGGAAGCCGAAAATCAATTTGAAGCAGTATTTAGCCTGTTTTATCCGGGTTGATAAGTTCGCTCAGACTTTGAAACCATTGGTTCAGGCTTGTCTTAGCGAACGAATCAAATTTAGTGGCTATTTATCTAACTGTTTCTCTTACTAGTCAGATTTAAATTTACCACTGGGACTCGCCAGTTTCAGGATCGTACATTTCGTGAGAAATTGTATGTCTGTTTGCGATTAGTTCTTCAATGCTGGGCGATAAGGTCATGGCGCGAGAGATTGCTAATTTCATCGCTTCATAATTGGTGCGATATAAATCCTTTCTATCCAGATCAGGATTTGTAGCGCATTCAGGAGCAATCCACAACATTGCAATAATACACAGGTCGTTAGCTTTATCTGCAGGAATAACACCGGCAATGACACTGTCCAGGACCGCATCTGCGACCGCTGATTGAACGGGGCCGCCAAACAGATTGACATAATCAGTGGATTTGATGGTGACCTTTGGAACCATGATTGTTGCTGGCCGTACTTGCTGATTACAAGCCCGAATTGCAAACATGCGGGTATGACCGGCAGTTTGTCCCATCAGATTGGCAAAAGCGTTACCAACCGGCCCTTTTACGCTACCGATAAGTATTTCAGGCATTGCATCTGTACCTTGACCGTCACTTGCAAACACCGTCGCTTCACCGGTTCTAAACCAAATTGTATCTGACATTAACGTTCTCCAAACAATTTTAAAATTCCATTCTATGCTGTATGGGGCAGAAGGAGCAAGGTTGAAAGCTCACAACAAATCTCTGCTCAAGGTTCAAGCCTTTAGTTTCGAAATGATCTTTTCATAACCGGTCATCATGTTAGAATCGACTGTCGCCCGTTAATAATATTTTAGGAGTAAGCCATGCTTTATATCGAACCCAATCAAACCGGCTGTAAAGTAAACTTCAAAGCCCGGTATCAAAATTTTATCGGCGGGCATTGGGTAGATCCTGTCGATGGGCTTTATTTTGAAAACTCCAGTCCGACCAACGGCAAAGTATTCTGTGAAATACCGCGTTCAAATGCCAAAGACATTGAACATGCTCTGGATGCTGCCCATGCTGCCAAAACTGCCTGGGGAGAAACATCGGTTACTGAACGGTCAAACATACTGTTAAAAATAGCTGACCGCATCGAAGCTAATCTTGAAACACTGGCGGTTGCGGAAACTTGGGATAACGGTAAGGCTGTTCGAGAAACATTGGCAGCGGACATTCCGCTATGTGTTGATCACTTTCGCTACTTTGCCGGCTGCATTCGTGCTCAGGAAGGTTCAATCGGCGAGATTGATAAAAATACCATTGCCTATCATTTTCATGAACCCTTGGGCGTAGTCGGGCAAATTATTCCCTGGAACTTTCCGTTGCTTATGGCCTGTTGGAAGCTGGCGCCGGCTATTGCCGCTGGCAATTGTGTGGTCATGAAACCGGCTGAGCAAACGCCGGCGTCTATTTTGGTTTTGATGGAAGTGATTGAAGACTTGATTCCCGCTGGTGTTATCAATATTGTCAACGGCTATGGTTCGGAAGCTGGACAAGCCTTGGCGACCAGCACCCGGATTGCAAAAATCGCTTTCACCGGCTCGACACCGATCGGCTCACATATTCTAAAATGCGCGGCTGAAAATATTATTCCCTCAACCGTTGAGCTGGGAGGAAAATCACCGAATATCTTTTTTGCAGATGTTCTGGAACAGGAAGACGAGTTTGTCAGTAAGTGTATTGAAGGAGCGGTGCTGGCATTTTTTAATCAGGGTGAAGTGTGTACCTGTCCGTCACGCCTGTTGATTCAAGAGTCTATTTATGACGAGTTTATCGCTAAAGTCATAGCCCGTTCCAAGCAAATTAAACGCGGCAACCCACTGGATACGGAAACCATGGTCGGTGCGCAAGCCTCTAAGCAACAGTTTGATAAAGTCCTTGGCTACGTGCAAATTGGCAAAGAGGAGGGTGCTGAAGTTTTATTGGGTGGTAAGATTGCGTCAGTTGGCAGTGGCTTTTCGGAAGGTTACTACATTGAGCCAACGATCATGAAGGGCGGCAATAAAATGCGCATCTTTCAGGAAGAAATTTTTGGCCCGGTCATATCGGTAACTACTTTTAAAGATGAAGCGGAAGCTCTGGCGATAGCCAACGACACACAATTTGGTCTTGGCGCAGGTCTTTGGACGCGAGACATGAACCGAGCCTATCGAATGGGACGAGGCATTCAAGCCGGTCGTGTTTGGGTGAATTGTTACCATCATTATCCGGCACATGCGGCCTTTGGCGGTTACAAAAAATCAGGTATAGGCCGCGAAAACCATAAGATGATGCTGGACCATTATCAGCAAACCAAAAATATGCTGGTTAGCTACGACATTAATCCTTTGGGATTTTTCTAAAACTTTTTGCTGCTTAGTTTTGTTTAAACTAAAGCTAAGCACTTCGGGTTTTGGTCCCGAGTGCTTGGCATGTATGTTATTTGTTCAAATTTCCCGCATGTAAACCGCATTCTTTTTTTGCACCGGACTCCCACCACCATCGTCCAACTCTTTCATGTTGATTTGGTAATACAGTGCGGGTGCATGGTTCGCAGCCTATGCTGATAAAGCCTTTTTCGTGTAAGTCGTTATAAGGCACTTGATAGGCTTCAATATAATCCCAGACTTGAGCCGAACTCCAGTTTAATAAGGGATTAAATTTAACCAACTGATGATTGTCAGTGGAAAAAGCGGTATCGATCTGTATTTCCGGAACAGCTTGCCGAGTATCTTGACTTTGGTCTTTACGTTGACCGGTAATCCAGGCATCGACATGTGTCAGCTTGCGCTTTAAAGGTTCAACTTTACGGATACCGCAACATTCCTGATGACCGTCTTCATAAAAACTGAACAGACCTTTGCTTTTAACAAAACCATCCAATAAATCCCTGTTCGGGGTCAACAGTTCAATGTCGATTTGATAATTTTTCCGGACTTTTTCGATAAAACGATAGGTTTCAGGATGCAGACGTCCGGTATCTAGAGAAAAAACCTGAAGGTCTTTTCTAATCGCCAACGCCATATCTATTAAAACTACGTCTTCGGCGCCACTGAAAGAAATCGCTATATTATCGAAAAGCTCAAAGGCTTTTTTCAATATGACGCGCGGATTTTTGCCATCCAGTTCGGTTTGTAATTGTTCTATATCGAGGGTCATTGTGAGATGTTATCCAGGTTGCTGCGCTTTGGGCTTTATACTTGCAAAAAATATTGCTTCAAATAATCTTCGAAAGGAATTTGTTGGTCACTCTCAATTTCTTGCTGTTTGACATGAGACTCAGCGGCCATTTCCATAAACTGTTGTTCTTGAGACTGATCCAGCGGCTTGTCTTTAAAATACTGAGCGTGTTCGGCCGATGTATTTAAGGCAAAACGGGCAAAGGGTTGTTTAAGTTGCGCCATCTGTTCCAGCATCTGAGCCGATGCGGTTAAATCCGGATTTTCAATTAACTGGCCTTGCTTTGCTAAGGAAGAACTGTAGGGTTTATGGGTATTGTCGAGATCCAAAACGGCACATACAGCTTGCATGGATTCAAGAATTTCTCCCGCCCAATCACGTAAAAGAACTTTCTGATTGCCTTGGGTAAGTTCGAGTCCGGGTTTTCTGCCTAGATGAGAAACAGCTAGTTGATTGGCGTTGTTAATTTGATGTTCCTTATCGGATGTTTGTGGGCTGTCTTGCAATAAACAAGTCAATAATAATGCCTCTATAAAGCGCGCTTTATGTTCATCTATCCCAATTGGATTGAATATATCCAGATCCAGGGAACGCATTTCTACATAGCGAACACCACGACGTTTAAGCGCTAAAGTCGGTTTTTCTCCGGGATCGTTAATTTGCTTGGGGCGGATCGTGCTGTAAAACTCGTTTTCAATCTGCAAAATATTACTGTTCAACTGCTGATATTCGCCATCCACCTGAATACCAATTTTTTCGTATTCAGGATAGGGTGTGTTAATGGCAGCGCTCAAGCTATTCACATAGCCTTCAATCGAGTTGTAATCAATTCTTAGATTTGCCTGGTTTTCACTCTTGTAACCGATATCGCTCATCCGTAAGGAAGTTGCATAAGGATGGTAAAGTGTCCCATCATCAAATTCATCAAATTGCGCCATCAACGCAGGGCGACTGTTAAAAAAGTTTTTGCAAATCGCTGGTGAAGCGCCAAATAAATACAGTATTAACCAACCCATCCGTTGAAAGTTTCTGATCAGGCCGAAGTAGGCCGCATCGGTAAACTGTTCAAGTGTCAGTGAGCTATGCTTTTGCTTATGTAAAACAGGCCATAAGGTCTCAGGCACTGAATAATTAAAATGGATACCAGCAATAGACTGCATGGTTCTGCCATAACGATGCCACAAACCATGGCGATAAACATGTTTCATCCGACCTATATTGGACGATCCATATTCGGCAATCGGTATGCTTAGGTCGCCATTAATGCCACATGGCATGCTGGCACCCAGTAGAATTTCGTTATCCAGATTTTTATAAACAAACTGGTGAATATTGCGCAGGTAGTTTAACGAATCTTTTATGTCCGCAAACGGTGGAGTAATTAATTCGATCAGTGCTTCAGAATAATCCGTGGTGATATAAGGATGCGTTAAAGCAGCACCAAGCGCTTTGGGATGCGTTGTTTGGGAAATAACGCCCTCTTTGGAAATACGTAAGCTTTCCTTTTCTATTCCTTTAAGCCCCCCGCAAAGTAGATGCTGTTGGCCGTTTGCATTCAGTTGATCCAAGCCTGTTAAAAGCGCATTATTCACATTAGTCATAAAATGAAGGCATTCCCTGTTGTCCTGTTATTTAGATCATTATAAAGAGTTTAACGGATTGAAGAAATAAGCTTCCAATTTAAAACCAGACCATCACCTTTATTAGAAAACAAACCATCTCCAGAACATCTATAATCATCAATTTATCTTCAAGGATAATAGTTATGTTTGAATCGGCAGAACTTGATCACAAAATAGACAAAGCTACTTACGATGAAGAAGTACCCAAATTACGTGAGGCACTGCTGGAAGCGCAGATGGATTTGGCAAAGCAATCCAAATTCCCGGTTATTATCCTTATTGGTGGACTTGATGGCGCTGGTCGAGGCGAAACCGTCAACTTGCTGAATGAATGGATGGATCCTCGATTCATCCAGACGCATGGCATGGGCGAACCTTCTGATGAAGAACTGGATCGCCCCATGATGTGGCGATTCTGGCGCGAACTGCCACCCAAAGGCAAGATTGGAGTGTTTCTTGGTTCCTGGTATACCTGGCCGATACTGAATCGGGTGGCAGGGCTCACTGAAGACGGTGATCTTGATCAAAGTATGGAACGCGCCAAACGTTTGGAAAAAATGCTCACCGATGAAGGCGCGCTGATCATAAAATTCTGGATGCATTTATCAAAGAAAAAACAGGAAAAGCGCCTGCAATTGCTTGAGGAAAATCCAAAAACACGCTGGCGGGTTACCCATCGTGACTGGAAACATTTTAAGAAATACGACAAGTTTCGAGTCGTGCATGAAAAGGTCATACGTTATACCAGTACCGCTGAGGCCCCGTGGACCATCGTTGAAGGCTATGATCCGCATTATCGTAGCTTGACTGTGGGCAAGGTCATTCTTGAAGCGATCCGTAATCGTCTGGATGATACCGAGATCAAAACAGCCGAAGTTCAAGCGCCGCCATTACCATCTATAGATCATCTGAATATTCTAAAAAACCTGGATTTGACTCAATCGATCGAAAAAAAACAATTTAAGAGTGAACTGGAAAAATATCAGGGCAAGCTTGCGTTGTTGACCCGCGAAGCCAAGTTTAAAGAACTAACTGTCATTGCCGTATTTGAAGGTAATGATGCCGCAGGCAAAGGCAGTTCAATTCGTCGAATTACCAGTGCCTTGGATGCGCGACGATATAATATCATTCCTGTCGCCGCGCCTACTGAAGAAGAACGTGCCCAACCTTATTTGTGGCGTTTTTGGCGACACATTCCCCGGCGTGGACGGGTGACCATTTTTGATCGCTCCTGGTATGGCCGGGTATTGGTTGAGCGGGTTGAAGGTTTCTGTTCAAAAGCAGACTGGATGCGTGCTTACAACGAGATCAATGATTTCGAAGCACAACTGGTGCGGCACAAGATTGTAGTAATCAAATTCTGGCTCGCAATCAGCAAGGACGAGCAACTGGTACGCTTTAACGAGCGGGAAAAAATTAGCTTTAAACGGTTCAAGATTACCGATGAAGACTGGCGAAACCGTGAAAAATGGGAAGACTATGAACAAGCGGTTTGCGATATGGTTGATCGAACCAGCACTGACTGTTCACCCTGGACCCTGGTTGAAGCCAATGACAAGAACTTTGCCCGTATCAAGATTTTAAAGACCTTATGCAGAGAAATTGAAGTGGCAATGGAAAAATAGATTTAAGTAAAGTACATCTAACTTTTTAAGCTCCAGTTCAGCGTATTTAAAGAGCTTACTTAATTATCTTTAAAATTTCATTTGGGATTGATGTTGATTTGACAGTTATTTCAAAATATTTCGTGCCGCTGGTTAATTTCGTGGACAATAAGCACTATAAAACAGTAATAAAGAGACTCCATTGACAGACACGAAACATTTTTTTAGTAGTGAAGGTGGCTTGGCCGAGGTGATACCGGGTTATCAGCCCAGGGCAGCCCAACTTGAAATGGCAGAGGCTATTGCCCGTGCCATCGACAGCAATCAAAATTTAATTGCCGAAGCAGGCACGGGAACCGGCAAGACTTTTGCCTATTTGGTGCCGGCAATTTTATCCGGCAAAAAAGTCATTATTTCGACCGGCACCAAAAATCTGCAGGATCAGTTGTTTAACAAAGATTTGCCGGTAATTCGCAAAGCGATTAAAACACCGTTTATTGCCGCATTGTTAAAAGGTCGCAGTAATTATTTGTGTACTTATCGTTTGCAAAACGCTTTAACGTCAACTTTTGGTTTTAGCAAGGAAGATGCGGTTGCGCTGGCAAAAATAAAATCCTGGTCAAAGCGCACCAAATCCGGTGATACCTCAGAAATGTCCGAGGTTAACGAAGCTGATCCGGTCTGGTATCAGGCGACCTCGTCCCTGGATAATTGTCTGGGTCAGGATTGCCCTGATTATGCCGAGTGTTTTTTGGTTAAGGCCCGAAAAAAGGCGCAGGAATGCGAGATTCTGGTAGTCAATCATCATTTGTTATGCGCTGACTGGTCGATACGCGACAGCGGTTTTGGCGAGTTATTGCCCAACGCCGAAGTCGTTATTATCGACGAAGCGCATCAACTGGCCGATACCGCGTCCAATTTTTTAGGCATTACTGTCAGCGCCAAGCAATTAAATGATTTGGCAAAAGATGCGTTGATGGAATATTTTAAAGATGCAACTGATCTGCCTGCTTTGCGAACTGCCTGTGAAGACCTGGAACATGAGGTTAAAGATTTGCGTCTGGCGTTTGGTATCGAACTTAAACGCGGCGATTGGAAAGATATCGAAAACAATCCGAAAATAACCGCCAATTTGATTGCGGTTAAAGAACAGTTACAGCGCCTTGCCGATCAACTGGAACTGGCTTCGGTTAAAACCAAAGGCTTGGATTCATGCTTTAAACGTGCTGATGAACTGTTACAACAGTTAAAGATTATTCTTGAAGACAGTAGCGGCAAATGGATACGCTGGTACGAAACCTATAAAAACACCTTTACTCTGAGTCGAACACCGCTGGATATTGCCTCCGAATTTCATTCATTTATGCAACAGCATCAGGCCGCGTGGATTTTTACCTCGGCGACCTTGAGCGTGGCCAACAAGTTTGACCATTTTGCCAATAACCTTGGGCTAGCCAATGCCGCCAGTGAAAGTTGGGGTAGTCCTTTCGATTACGCTCATCAATCCCTGTTTTATCATCCCAAAGGTTTGCCGCAACCCAATGACCCCGAATTTATTCCAACTATCGTAGACTTTGCCGTGCCGGTGTTGCAGGCCAGCAAGGGCAGGGCATTCTTTTTGTTTACCAGTCATCGTGCATTGAAACAGGCGGCTGAGTTGCTGGAGACAAAAATTGATTTTCCGTTGTTGATTCAGGGTAGTCGCCCCAAGGCCTTGTTATTGGATGAATTTAAGGCGGCAGGTAACGCGGTGTTATTGGGGACCTCTAGTTTTTGGGAAGGTGTGGATGTTCGCGGCGAGGCATTATCCTGCGTTATCATCGACAAACTGCCTTTTGCATCGCCGGGTGATCCGGTGTTGAAAGCGCGTCTTGATGCCATGACCAAACAGGGCCGAAATTCGTTTTTTGAATATCAGTTGCCCACCGCCGTCATTGCCTTAAGACAAGGTATAGGCCGTTTAATTCGAGATGTTACAGATCGGGGTGTGTTGATGGTTTGCGACCCACGCTTGTTAAAAAAATCGTACGGCCAGATATTTTTAGACAGTGTTCCGGCGATGAAGCGTACCCGTGATATAGAAGACGTGCGGCTGTTTTTTAAAGATGAATCGTTAGATAAAGAGATCGAATAATGAAATTATTGGCAGTAGAAACCTCAACCGAAGCCTGCTCGGCAGCCTTGATCATTGATAGTGAGGTTGCAGAGCGTTTTGAATTGGCCCCCAAAGAACATACCAAACTGATCTTGCCGATGATTGATTCATTAATGGCTGAAGCAGGTTTGAAACCTAAACAACTTGATGCGCTGGCATTTAGTCGTGGGCCGGGTTCGTTTACCGGCGTTCGCATAGCTACCGGCGTAATTCAGGGTATTGCCCTAGGGGCCGACTTGCCGGTTGTTCCTGTGTCTACACTGGCTGCGCTGGCTCAGGATTTTTTTGAAAATAATCCTCAAGACGCTGCCTTTGTGGCAATGGATGCGCGGATGGAAGAGATTTTTTGGGGTGTTTATCGTTGTGATAGTGCAGGTTACGCTGAACTGATGGGTAACGAAGTCGTTACACCGGCTGATTTTGTCGATTTTCCTGAGTTGCTGGGGGTCGGTATTGGTTCGGGTTGGGGTGTTTATCCTCAGGAATTAATGAGCCGTCTGGTTAATCGTGTTATTCGCTATGAGGCAGAAAGATTGCCCAGAGCCAGGGCCATTGCCAAGTTGGGCGTGCGAGGTTTTGAACTGGGTTTGGCCGTCCCGGTTGAGCAGGCCATGCCGGTTTATTTGAGGGATAAAGTAGCCAGGAAAGAATCTGAGCGTTAAATTTTTAGTTAAATAACAGAATCTTGCTATAGATTTTGTTATTGAACTAAAACATTTCAGTTTGCTCATGCCAAGTTCACAAGGCTTTCAGCCATCACTTGATTTCTGCCGTTCTTTTTAGCCAGATACATTGCCTTATCTGCTCGTTCCACCAGTGTTTCAATCGAATCGTTTGGTTTTAGGCTTGAGACACCAATTGAAACGGTTACAATTCCAATCGATTCTTTACTGTCCTTCCTTTTTAAAGGGTGTTTTGCTAAAGCACCCCTTATTTTTTCTGCAATTTCCATTGCTTTATTAAATGGTGTGTCTGGCATGATAATAGCCATTTCCTCTCCACCATAGCGGGCGGCATAATGGTGATCAATAATATGTTGTTTCATTAAATTAGCGGTATATCTGAGCACGTTATCACCTACTTGATGGCCAAATGTGTCATTGACTTTTTTGAAATGATCAAGGTCTAGAAGCAGCAGGCAAAGTTCAGAATTGTCTTGTTTGTTAGTATTTATGTGTTCATCAAGTTTTTGATCAAAAGTCCGGCGATTGAATAAACCTGTTAGAGCATCAGTTTTCGCCATTTCATTAGTCTCTGCCAGTTCCTGACGTAGTAGATTTAATTCAATTGCGCTTTTATCAAGTTGATCTTGAAGTATTGAACTGGTTGCGGCTAGGTTCAGTGTTTCAGTCATGATCTCGGTCAAGATCATTTTGATGTCAGATACCCCTTGATTGTCTTCCAGTTTCTTGCTGTAGCTTTGAAAGTGTATTGTTGCGGCATTTGCTTTAACTCCTGTAATATCAATTGCCTCGCTGGTATTATTAATAAGATTCAACAGGTTGCAGTTTATTTTTTCCAGGGACTTTAATGATATATTGCAAATATGTTTATTAAAGAGATTGAGATTTAGTTTAGAGGTAAATACTGTCTGAGTACTAAGTAACATGTCTATTTCATGATTTAACGATATATTTCTGCCGGCAATATATTCATAAAAAACTGTAAAATTAAGGGGATCAATAGCAATTTTATGCTTTGACATTAACGGAATTATTCGTTTTATGTATTCTGAAATTTCTTCCAGGGATGTATTGTATTCTGGGAAAAATGTTAAATTTTCGCTCATAAACTTAAGTATTTAAAAATCATTTAATATTATTTTAATTGATTTATTCTAGTCAATATTTTTAGTATTTCAAGGATAAACAGCAGTACGTATAACTACTTTTAGTTTTAATATTGATATGCTTTATAATGTTTTCTTAAATAGTCTTTTATAAGCAATGGATTGTAATTATTTTTTCGTAAATAATTATGAATATATTTTTACTTAATAATCGTTTTTTTAAATCGGTAGATAACTTTTCAAGTGAATATAGTGTTTTTTCTTAAAAAACAGCATATAAGTTAAGTTATTTAAACTGCAAATATTATAAGGTAATTGTGATGCGAAGAGATTGTATTCAGGGGCTATACTTCCAGGCGTTGTGGCTTGGGAAAGTAAGTATTATGAGGGAAATAACAAGGCAGATAATTTTGGCTAATGCGAGAAGGTCACTTCTATAAGTAAATGGCCGGTTAAACAAATATTTAAATAATCAGGTGGTAATGGTTTTCTTTAGTAATGCTTCCATTTGTTCTATAGACAAGGGTTTGCTATAAAAGTAGCCTTGTATTTCATCGCAACCTTGCAGTCGAAGCAATTCCCGTTGTTCTTCTGTTTCGACACCTTCAGCAATGGTCTTCAGACCCAGACTCTTCGATAAATTGATAATGGCACTGACGATAGCCTTATCATCTGGGTCGATGATAATATCGCGAACAAAAGATTGGTCAATCTTAATTTTATAAACCTTAAATTTCTTAAGATAAGAGAGTGACGAATAGCCAGTTCCAAAATCATCAATTGACATACGTACGCCAAGTAGATTTAAATTATTTATTACAATACTGGCATCTAAAGGATTATGCATTGCTGCACCTTCTGTTAATTCGAGTTCCAGATACTCAGGTGGTAATCCTTCTTCTCTGAGTATGCGGGAGACCAGTTTTAGCAGATCGGGATGACGGAATTGAACAGAAGAGAGGTTTACTGCCATAATTATTGGCCGAAACCCACTGGATATCCAGGTTTTAGCTTGACGCACTACGCTTCTTAACACCCATTCTCCGATTGGCAGGATTAACCCAGTGCTTTCTGCAATAGGAATGAATTCTGAAGGTGAGACCAGACCAAAATCCGGATGCTGCCAGCGTAATAAGGCTTCTGTACCAATAATATGTCCAGTATCTATGGCTATTTGTGGTTGATATTCTATATGTAGTTGATTGTTAGTCAGTGCATTCCGTAAGGCATTGGTTAAATGTAGATTGCGAGATGAACGCTCTTGCATTTCTGTGGTGAAGAATCGATAACAATTACGTCCTTCGTGTTTGGAAAGAAACATTGCTGCATCTGCACATTTGAACAGCGTTTCCAGATCGGTGCCATCTTCGGGATACTGAGCAATTCCGATTGATGCGGTCAAAGTCAATTCGAGATCCTCAATCTGGTATGATTCTCCAATAGTGTTCAGTAATTTTTGTGCAACCAGTTCTGCTCCATTTGCATTAACTGCAGGCAACAATAGAATAAATTCATCTCCCCCCATCCGAGTTAATGTGTCGCCCTCTCGAAGCAAGTTACGAATTCGTTTGGAAAACTCAATTAACAAGATATCGCCAACACTATGCCCGAGGGTGTCATTAATGTCTTTAAAGTGATCTAGATCGATGAATAATAATGCTAAATTTTCTTTGTTACGCTTTGCAAGTCTGATTGCGTAATTGAAATTTTCATGCAACTGGGTACGGTTGGGTAAGCCAGTAAGTGAATCAAACATAGTTAAATAACGCATACGTTCTTCAGTATGCTTTTGCTCAGTTATGTTTTCATATATACCGAGTACACCGATGGTTTCATTCGAGTCATTTTTAAGCGGGACTTTAGACGAGCGCAAATTAACCAAACTTCCGTTAAATGTGGTTTGTACTTCTTCATAAAAAAGCTTTGATACGCCTGAGTCCATGACCTGTTGATCATCAGTTCGATAAAGTTCAGCCTGTTCGCACCAGTCTAACTCGTAATCGTTTTTACCGATAATACTCTGTTGATCAATGCCGGCATCTGCAGCAAAGGAGGTATTACACCCCAAATAACGTAAATCTTTATCTTTCCAGAAAATACGTACAGGGGCAGTATCGATAATGGTTTTTAGTAGGCTGTATGCCTCTGAAAGAGATTTTTCGGCTTGTTGACGTTGGGTCTCGCGGTCAAAGTTAGCGATTGCGAAATCAATATTTTCCGCCATTTTTACAAATAATCTTTGTGCGTCATGATCAAAGAGGTTGAACTTGGATGCGTATACATTGAAAGAACCAATAACCTTGCCATTTCTGTGCAAGGGTAACGCCGCTGAATTGCATAAACCAAATTTTGCACCATGCTGTTGCCATAAAATTGAGTCAGAACCAAATTCTAAATTCGAACTCCAGTAGGATTGGTCTTCATGTATGGCATGTAATGCGGCGCAATCATATCTATTCGTCGATATTTCAATGTCTTCTAAATATTCTGTGCCACTGCCATAGGAGGCAACCGATTTAAGTTGCTTACTTTGTTCATCCAGCAAGCCTATCCATGCCATTTCGACACCGCAAAGGAAAACCACATCGAAGCAAGCTTGCATAAATAAGGCATTTTCATTGGTAGAATGAATAATTGCTTGATTGGACTGATTTAAGGCATTGTAAAGAAGGACCAGGCGTTGGTTCTCGGCTTCCGTTTTTTTGCGAGCGATAATATCCGTATAAGTCGCGACATAATGAGTGATGCTTTGATCGTCATCTTTTACCGCTCGTATCGATAACCAACTGGGATAAATATTGCTATTTGATCGACGATTCCAAATCTCTCCTTCCCAAGCGGAGGTGTTTGTAATGCTTTTCCAAATATCGGCGTAAAAAGTCTCGTTATGGCGATCTGATTTAAGAATACTTATTTTACGTCCCGCCAACTCTGCTTCGGAGTACCCCGTCATTGTTGCGAAGGCTTTATTGGTTCTTAAAATGATCCCAGACTTGTCTGTGACGGCAATTGATTCCTGGCTCTCAAAGATAGTGGCGGCGATGCGTAGTTCTAATTCTTGTCGTTTACGTTCGGTAATATCGTTGAATTTGATCCGGGTCATCCGGTCATTATCGACAGTTGTCACGATCATGCAACTGAGTTGAGCGGTAAAGACAGTATTATCTGAGCGTTGGAAGGATAATTCCAATTTGTGTTCTTTTCCTAGAGAAAGTTTCATCGCCCTGAAAGCAATATACCAGCGCTCACTATCTTCGGGCGTAATTAATTCTATGAAGTGAGAGTTAATTAATTCATTAGGTTCCGTGCCAAAAAAGGCGGCTCCAGTTGGGTTGATTTCAGTTATAAAACCGTCGAAAGTGATTGTTAGATCGCCCATTGGGATAGAATCATCCTAGTTATTTAAAGGGGGGTTAAGTATCATTTTATCCTCCGGATTGACAGAAAAAATCTGTTATTTTTGTTACTAATGAATCTATGGTATGCGTATTGTAAGCTATAACTGGCAAAGTATAGTTGTTTAATAAAATAACTAAAATTTTGGGGGATTATGAACAATATAGTAACCGGTGTTAATGGTGTCGTTATGAATGTTGATGCCGAAAAGAACCGTTAAAGTCATGGTTATTGATGATCATCCTTTTGTAGGCGAAGGGATAGCTTTGCTCATTAATCGTGAGTCACATTTTTGCGTCTGTTGTGAAATAGGGGATGCGAACGAAGTAATGGCTATCAAACGCAAGTGCCCTCATGATCTGCTAATTCTTGATTTATCGTTGGGGGATCAGTTTAGCTATCACTTGATCGCAGAATTACGAGAAGAGTTTCCTCAGTTACAAATATTAGTGATGTCGATACATGACGAAATAGTTTATGCAGGGCGCGTCTTGCAAGCCGGTGCGCAAGGCTACGTCATGAAACAGGCTGCAACTGACACCTTGTTGTATGCCTTACGTGAAATACTGAAAGGCGAGTTATATGACAGCAGTAAAATGCGTACCCGACTCTTAAATCAATTGGTTGCTAGTGACAATAAATCAAGAGCATCTAATGATTTAAGCTCCATCGAAACAACTGTTCTGCAATTAATCGGCAAGGGTATGGGGAAAATGGAAATTGCCATGATTCTAAATCGTAGTGTTAAAACGGTTGAAGCGCATCGCTTAAACATTCGCCGCAAACTGGATCTTCATTCCGGTCGAGACTTAACCAAATATGCTATTCAGCAGCTTGAAAAAACAAAATTATTAAATTAGGCGGCTATTCCGGGAATAGAAAACCTGTTTAGAAAATTCATTTCGGCCAGATTTCACGTTCATAACTTTTAATAGCATTACTATTCGTCTCAAATGAACAAAAAAACTGACTCAAAATGACTTTTCCTCGCTACGGTTTCTATTCTTGGATACTCTTCTAGAGTTATGCCGAGCAGGTAGCTCGATTAGGCTACTGCTTTGGATTTGCCTTCAGGAAACTGCATGCTCATGCAATGCAGACTGCCGTATTGGTAAACCAAGGGCCGACAGGGGATGCCGAGAATCTTACGGTCAGGAAAACAACCGGCTAGCCGTTCCATAGCAATCGCATCCATCGGGTCGCCGTAAGTTGGCACCAATATGGCGTGATTGGTAATTAAAAAGTTGGCATAATTGGCCGGTAATTGTTGGCCGTCTTCATCATAAATTGCTTGCGGTAGCGGTAACGGAACCAAGTGATAGACTTCGCCATCATCAGTTCTGAAATCCTGTAATTGCGTTTCCATGAATTTCAAACTGTTGTAATGCGCATCTTCCGGATCATCACTGCTGGTATAGGCAATGGTGTTCGCCGAGCAAAACCTGGCCAACGAATCTATGTGGGCATCGGTATCATCACCGGTCAGATTTTCCTGATCCAGCCAGAATACGCGTTTTGCACCTAGACGTTGTAATAATTCCTGTTCTATATCCTGTTGGCTGAGGCCGTTATTTCGGTTAGGGTTTAACAGGCATTGTTTGGTAGTCAGAATGGTGCTGATGCCATCCGTCTCGACGCTTCCTCCTTCCAGGATAAAATCAATATCCGTGTAACTGGAACCTTTAAACGGTTTTGAATTTAAAAGTTTGTGGTTCAGGTCATTGTCGTGTTGATGTGTGTATTTATCGCCCCAGCCATTGAAAAGAAAATTCATGTGTATGATGGCGTTGTCTTTTTCTACGCTGAGAAAAACGGTATCCCTGACCCAGATGTCGTTAACGGCAGCATGGATAAAATCGATATTGTCGTTGTTACTGATTAGAGATTGGATATGTTGTTGATGACTGTCGTCTCTGCACACAATATGCAGTTTTTGGAACTGGCTGATGGTGTCGCTAATAACACTGTAGGTTTGTTCTACGTCATCAAGATTTATAAAGTCGCCGGTTTTATGTGGCCATGCGATGAGTATAGCTGCTTGTTTTTCCCATTCTGCTGGAAATCTGTTCATAATTTTTTGTTCCCTGTAGTTGTGAGCTCCGGCTGTGTGCCGAAATCTGAGTGGAGCAACAATGCTTGCAAGCGTCCAGTCTTCCTCTTTCCCGTGAGGATTTTTTAAATTAAAGTGTTTTCCTCTTTTTCAAAAGGCGAGGTTGGCGCTTAGCATTTCTTTAGCATGTGCCAGCGTATTGGCGGTTATATTGACGCCGCCCAGCATTCTGGCCACTTCCTCGATTCGTTCTTCGGTCTCCAGTAACCTTACATTGGAGGAAGTTATATCGGTTTGATTGTTCTTTTCAACATAAAGGTGGTGATGCGCTTGTGCAGCGACTTGTGGAAGGTGAGTGACGCACATGACTTGCCGGTTATGGCTTAAGCTGCGCAGTTTTTGTCCGACGATTTCGGCAATGCCTCCGCCTATGCCTGAGTCTACCTCATCAAAAATCATGGTCGGGGTGGATTTATCACTGGATGTGGTAACTTGAATTGCCAGGCTGATACGCGATAATTCGCCGCCTGAAGCTACTTTAGCCAGAGGTTTTGCTGGCAGCCCCGGATTGGCGCTGACCAGGAATTCGATTTTATCATTGCCATTAAGTTTGGGTGTCTCGCTCTCCAGTGCGGAAATATCGACCAGAAATTCACCTTGCGGCATACCCAGATCCTTAATCATGTCAGAAATCTTTTGTTGCAGTTTTTTGCCTACCTGCAGACGCTGTTCAGATAATTGTGCAGCGAGTTGGTGATATTGGGCTAGTAATTGTTCGACGTTGATGGTTAGCTCTTCAATGTGTTCACTGCTGTGGGCCAAGCCATCAAGTTCGTGTTCAAGTTTGCAGACCAATTCGGGTAATTGGTCTGGGGTAACGTGATGTTTGCGGCTCAGGTTTTGAATGATGCCAATCTGATTTTCCAGGGTTTCCAGACGCTGCGGGTCAGCTTCTTGAGATTCAAGAAAGCGGCGTAATTGCAGTGCTGCTTCTTCAAGCTGGATCTGGGATTCAGTGAGCAGAGTGCAGATTTCGTTTAATTCCGGAGCGAATTGGGCAATGTGGCTTAGTTCGCCGAGACAATGGTTAAGCATTTGATTGACCGATTGTTGGTCATTTTCATACAGTAGATCTACTTGGGCTTGACCTGTACTTAAGATTTGTCCGAGGTTGGCCAGTTTGGCGTGTTCTTCAGAAAGTTCTGCATAGTCGAAGTTGGCCAAATCCAGTTGCTGCAATTCTTCCAGCTGATAGCGCAGTAATTCTTCGCGTTCGGTTTGATCAACGCTTGATTTAATTAGGTGTGCCAGTTCTTTGCTGGTTTGATGCCATTGCCGGTAACTGGTGTTAATACTGTCTAGTAAAGGTTGGTTTTTTGCGTAGGCATCCAGCAGGCGGCGTTGCTCGTCATTGTTAAGTAGCGTTAAATGAGCATGTTGCCCGTGAATCTCGACCAGTTTTTCGCTGAGTTCCTGCAAAGCCTGCAAAGTGACCGGACGGTTGTTGATATAGGCTTTGGAGCGACCATCATGATTAACCAGGCGACGGATCAGGCATTGTTGCTCGGCATCCAGTTCGTGATCTTTAAGCCATTGTAGCGCTAATGGGGCATCAGCCAAATCAAACTCAAGATTAATCTCAGCGCGTTTGCAATTGGGTCGTACATAGCCGGAATCGGCTCGGTCGCCTAAAGCAAGTCCCAAGGCCGTTAATAAAATAGATTTGCCTGCTCCGGTTTCTCCGGTCAGTACCGACATGCCTTTTTCCAGATCGAGATCCAGCGTTTTAACGACAGCAAGGTCGAGAATATTAAGATTTAATAGCATGAGGATCGTTGTGGTAACCACTACTCCAGTTTAGTTTATTCCTGAGGATATAATAAAAATCATGGCCTTCAGGGTGTAAAATTCTAATAGGTTTTGGGTCTTTTTTAATCAAAATCTTGTCGCTGATCAATACTTCAGGAATTTCGATATGATCGCAAGTCACCAGTGCATTGATTTGCTTGGTTTGGCAAAAGCTTATTTCAATTTCAGCCGAATCGTCAATCACTATAGGCCGATTTGATAAAGTATGTGGATTTAATGGTACTAAAACCAGCGCATTTAACGAAGGATGCAAAATGGGGCCGCCAGCTGAAAGTGAATAGGCAGTAGAGCCGGTCGGTGTAGAGATTATGAGGCCGTCAGAGCGTTGCGAGTTTAAAAACACATTATCTATTTTGGTGATAATTTCTATCATGCTGGGTGTTACCCAGCGGTGAATAACAACTTCATTGACCGCCGTTTCTTCGTGGATGATGTGGCCATTCCGAATGATTTTGGTGCGCAATAAATACCGATTTTCTTTCTTAAACTGTCCTTGAAGAATCTGTTGGAGCTTGTCAATGAGTTGGTCGGGTGAAATATCCACCAAAAAACCCAGTCGTCCCAGATTGATACCTATCAACGGGATGTCGTATTCCACGATGGCGCGGGCGGCAGCCAAAAAGGTACCGTCTCCGCCAACGGCAATAACCAGATCACACTGCTGTCCCAAGGTGTTGATTGGGCATGATTTGACTAATGGATTGTCAATGAAATGGGCGCTATCTTTGGCGACCATCACCGTATAATGATGTTGTTTTAAAAATGTATACAAGACAGCAAGGGTTGTAGCGATACTGGGATCGCTGGGTTTTCCGATTATGCCTATGGTCTTGAAAGGAGTCTGCATCATGGAATAATAATCAAAAAATGATTTTGATTATACAAAAAAACGTGGGCATGACTATGAGTATTACAAATTTATTGCAATTTAATGTGTTTGAATAATAGCAGGCTGGGTTTCAACTTATCCTGATTGAGTCCCTGAAAAGTTGTTATTCTGTGTGTTATGTCATTTTAGTGTTACTTGGGGTCTTGGGAAGGTGTTGTAAATGTGGATACAAAGAGAGTTTTTATTGCTGGAAAGACAGAGGGGATTTCATTTAATCACCGACGAAATCTTGAGTGTCATTCCAGAATTGGCAGGAGTTGAATGCGGCTTGCTGCATATATTTATTAAACATACTTCGGCGTCTCTGACGATTAATGAGAATGCAGATCCGACTGTACGCCTGGATATGGAAAGTCATTTTAATAGGTTTGTTCCGGAAGGGGCGCCTTATTACAAACATGCTTATGAGGGTGATGATGATATGCCTGCTCACATTAAAAATTGTTTGTTGGGTTCCAGTTGCAGTGTGCCCATTACCAAAGGCACTTTGAACTTGGGTATCTGGCAAGGCATTTATCTTTGCGAGCATCGTAATCAAGGCGGCAACAGACGAATTGTAGTGACATTACAAGGTCAGCCTAAAGTTACCATCAATAAATAATTCAATCTAGCTAAAGCGCTTTGTTTATGTGGCACCCGTTAACTAGAACTTACAAAGGTCTAAATCTGTTATAATGGTTTACATACCTAAAGAGTGTCCTGTTGGACGCTATGCATTAACACTATTATAACAAGTTGAAATATCAGTGGATTTAAAACATATAAGAAACTTTTCCATTATCGCTCATATCGATCATGGCAAATCGACGCTGGCTGATCGTTTTATTCAAATATGTGGCGGATTAAGCGCAAGGGAAATGTCTGCTCAAGTACTCGATTCCATGGATATTGAGAAAGAACGCGGAATTACAATTAAAGCGCAGAGTGTCACTCTCGACTTTAAGGCAAAAGATGGTGAAACCTACCAGCTTAATTTTATTGATACGCCGGGCCATGTTGATTTTTCCTACGAGGTTTCCAGATCTCTCGCGGCATGTGAAGGTGCGTTGCTGGTGGTTGATGCCGCGCAGGGGGTAGAGGCGCAAAGTGTTGCCAATTGCTATACTGCCATAGAACAAGGCTTGGAAGTAGTTCCAGTCCTGAATAAAATTGATTTGCCATCAGCCGAACCTGAGCGTGTAGTCGCCGAAATCGAAGAAGTTATCGGTATTCCTGCTGACGAAGCATTGATGATCAGCGCTAAAACCGGGCTTGGTGTTCAAGATGTCCTGGAACAGTTAGTGCTTAAAATCCCTCCTCCGCAAGGTGAAATTGATGGCCCCTTACAGGCTTTGATTATTGATTCGTGGTTTGACAGTTATCTGGGTGTGGTATCGCTGGTCAGAATTGTGCATGGCAGTATTCGCAGAAAACAAAAAATCACCATCATGTCTACCGGTAAGTCTTTTATTGCCGAAAAGGTTGGTGTTTTTACGCCGAAACGCCTTGAAAAGGAACTGTTAAATACCGGCGAAGTTGGTTATGTTGTTGCCGGAATTAAAGACATTTTTGGTGCGCCCGTCGGCGATACCATCACTTGGACTGATAAGCCGGCTGCTGAACCGCTTACCGGTTTTCAAAAAGTTCAGGCACGAGTTTTCGCTGGTTTATATCCAGTTAGCTCCGATCATTATGAAGACTTGCGTGAAGCCCTTAATAAGTTAAATCTGAATGATGCCTCGCTTTATTTTGAACCGGAAACCTCGCAAGCTCTGGGTTTCGGTTTTCGTTGCGGCTTTTTGGGTATGTTGCACATGGAAATTGTGCAAGAGCGACTGGAAAGAGAATACGATGTCGATCTGATTACTACTGCGCCAACAGTTATCTATGAAGTCATTACTCAAAATGACGAGGTTCTGATGATTGATAATCCGGCCAAACTTCCGGATATGGGGACTATCAAAGAAGTCAGGGAGCCAATTATCAGAGCCAATATTCTGGTTCCTCAGGCTTATCTGGGCGGTGTAATTACTTTGTGTATAGAAAAGCGTGGTGTGCAGAAAGACATGCAGTATGTCGGGCGCCAAGTGTCGTTGCATTATGAAATGCCGATGAGTGAAGTTGTGCTGGATTTCTTTGACCGCTTAAAATCAGTGAGTCGTGGTTTTGCTTCTTTTGATTATGAGTTTTTACGTTTTCAAACAGCCGAGTTGGTTAAATTGGATGTGTTGATTAATGGAGAAAAAGTAGACGCCTTGTCTATCATCGTCCATCGTGATTTAAGTACTAATCGTGGTAGAGATCTGGTTGAAAAAATGAAAGATCTTATACCACGGCAAATGTATGAAGTGGCGATACAGGCGGCGATCGGTTCCAAGGTTATTGCCAGATCTACCGTTAAAGCGATGCGCAAAAACGTAATCGCCAAATGTTATGGTGGTGACATCAGTCGTAAGAAAAAACTGCTGGAAAAACAAAAAGCCGGTAAGAAACGCATGAAACAGGTCGGTAATATTGAGATTCCACAAGAAGCGTTCCTGGCCGTCTTGCAGCTTAACAAAGAATAAATGTCAGGTTCAAGGCCAAAGGTAACAAGACTTGAACCTTGAACCTTTGGCCTTGAACCTTAATTCCTCAACCTTTAACCTGAATTTATCATGGATTACGATTTCTCTTTTTTTCTTGCCGTTGCCACGCTCGTTACGGGTGTTGTTTGGGGTGGTTATTTACTGTTGCTTAAAGCTCAGGGCGCCCAATTTGATGAGGAAAATGAGCCTATATTAGTCGAGTATGCGCGTTCATTTTTCCCTGTTGTGTTGATTGTATTGTTGCTCAGATCATTTATTGCCGAGCCTTTTCGCATACCCTCAGCGTCAATGATGCCGACTTTATTGATAGGCGATTTTATTTTGGTGAATAAGTTTACTTACGGCATACGCTTACCGGTAATCAATGAAAAGATCATTGAATTGAATGAGCCTAAACGCGGAGATATAGTCGTTTTCCGTTATCCTAAAGATCCAGCCGTCGATTATATTAAGCGCGTCATTGGTCTTCCGGGTGATCGTATTGCTTACTACGACAAAAAACTGACCATCAATGGAGAGGCAATTAGTCAGGTCTCATTGGGACGCTATCAGGGCGTGGGTCAAGGCGAGGATATGACCGGAAATGAGCATTTGTTAGAAGATTTGACCGGTATTGATCACAGTATCCTAATCAGAAATGGCGCGCCCTCGGCTGAAGGTGTTTATGTTGTGCCTAAAGGAAGTTATTTCGTGATGGGGGATAATCGCGATAATAGTAATGACAGTCGCTATTGGGGTACGGTTCCGGAAGAAAATCTGGTTGGAAAAGCTTTTTTCATCTGGATGAGTTGGGATTGGCAAAATAAAGGCGTGGGCTTAGACCGCATTGGAACAGTGTTGAAATAGACAGCTCTGTACTTTGGTTTTTTAAATCACAGATTGTTAATTAAATATGAATTTTTGAACTTAAAGTATCTTTTTTCTAATCTGTGAGTCCTTGTAATTAATATACCATCTGGAGAAAAGTATGATTTTTTCATTTAAACGTCAGCAAGGCTTTACCCTGATTACGCTGGTTTTAATTTTAGGGTTGATCGGATTTTTTACTTTATTGACACTTAAGATAGTGCCTATTTATTTGGATCACGGTAAAGTGAGTAGTGCTTTGACAGCGCTAAAACAAATGCCGGATATTCAATCTAAAAGCGAAGCTGAAATAAGGGAGAGTTTAGCCAAACGTTTTAATATTAATTATGTTTACGATGTTACCAAGGATGACATTAAGATCATTAAACACGGTAGCTATCTGAAAGTTGATATTGAATATGAGACCGTTGTTAAACTGGCTGGTAATTTGAGCGCTTTAGCTGAATTTCATGACTCTATTGAGGTAGGCCAGGAGTGATAAAAAAGCCTGAAGAATTGTGTAAAAAATTGGGGCTGACATTTAATAATCCTCAGCTTTTTACCAGCGCGTTAACGCATCGAAGTGCAAGTTCGAACAATAATGAACGATTAGAGTTTTTAGGCGATTCTATCCTGGGTTTTGTTATTGCCCAGAAAATATTTGAGTTGTTTCCCTCCGCCGCTGAAGGCGTCTTAAGTCGATTAAGGGCGAGTCTAGTCAATCAGGGTTCATTAGCTGAGTTAGCTCGAAATAATCAAATGGGTGATTATTTGTTGTTAGGTTCGGGCGAATTGAAAAGCGGCGGGTTTCGTCGTGACTCTATTTTATCCGATGCCGTTGAAGCCATTATCGGTGCGCTTTACAACGATCAGGGCATGGAGGTTTGTCAGGATTGGATTTTGCAGTTATTTGCAAAGAAACTGGAAAGTTTATCCCTCGATAATTGGCAGAAAGATCCCAAAACACAGTTGCAGGAATTGATGCAATCCAGAAAAATGGAATTACCTGTTTATAAGGTATTGACCATGTCCGGCCTTGCCCATGAACAAACTTTTAAAGTGAAATGCTCTACACCGTTGGTTGCAGAAGCCTGTATAGGTTCAGGGAACTCCAGGAAAAAAGCCGAGCAATCGGCAGCTGAGCTTATGCTCGAATTATTAGATAAGGATAGTAAATGAATTGTGGTTTCGTAGCCTTGATTGGGCGCCCCAATGTCGGCAAATCAACTTTGATGAATCATTTGTTGAAGCAAAAAATCAGTATTACCTCACGCAAACCTCAAACTACCCGGCATCGAATCCTGGGTATTAATACCACTGATGCCGGACAAGCCATTTATATGGATACGCCGGGCATGCATAACAGCGAAAAGCGGGCGTTGAATCGGTACTTAAACCGCACCGCAGACACGACTCTGTTAGGCGTTGATGTTATTGTCTGGTTAATCGATGGCTTGTCTTGGCATGAATACGATGAGGTGATCTTTAAAAAACTGGAACAGGCAGGATTGCCGGTTATTCTTGCTGCTAATAAAGTTGATAAAGTAACGGATAAGGAAGCTATTTTAACGTTCTTTAACGAGGCTCAACATCGTTTTCCGTTCAAGCATTTAGTGCCAATTTCAGCTTTAAAAAGAACCAATCTTGATGAGCTCGAAAAGCTGATTATGGCATTGCTACCTGAGCAGGATTTGATTTATCCTGAAGACCAGGTCACGGATAGATCAGAGCGATTTTTAGCTGCCGAAATTGTCCGTGAAAAGCTAACCCGACGGTTGGGTGATGAGTTGCCTTATGCGCTGACCGTTGAAATCGAGCGCTATGAAGAAAATCCCGGTATTACTAAAATATATGCGATTATTTGGGTTGAACGGCTGACTCAAAAAAATATCGTGATCGGCAAGGATGGCGAGATGTTGAAAAAAGTGGGGACTGACGCCAGGATAGATATTGAAAAGCTAATCGGTCATAAAGTTTATTTACAGCTTTGGGTTAAAGTGAAAAAAGGCTGGTCAGATAGCGAGCGAGCTTTGCAAAGTCTGGGCTTTAATGACTGAAACCACGGTTTATTTGCAGCCTGCTTTTATTTTACAGCAGCGCAATTATCGTGAAACCAGTTTGATTATTGATGTAATAACGCGAGATTTTGGATGGATTTCGATTTTGGCCAAAGGCGTAAGAACAGCCAAATCAAAAACGGCAGGGATGCTGCAGCCTTTTATTCCCTTGGTGGTATCTTATGCTGGTAAGGGTGAATTAAAAATACTGACCGATGCCGAGCGTTACCCAATTTCCCTTCAGGTTTGTCAGCTACATAATTTTTCGGTTGATAAAATTCAGTCATTTAAAGAGTTAAAGGGTCTGGGAATTTATTGCGGTTTTTACCTTAATGAGCTAATTGTTTGTTTCTTGCACAAATATGATCCACATCCCGAAGTATTTGATGATTATAGGGACTGTTTGTTTTGTCTGGCAAATTGTGTGAATCTTGAAGCGGCTTTGCGATTGTTTGAGCTGAAGCTATTGGAATGCACAGGTTATGGTTTGCAATTTGACTTGGACAGTCTCGGAAAATCAGTCGATCCATTAAAAAAATATCAATATATTGTAGGGCAGGGGGCAATTGAGACCAGGGAGGGATATTTGTCAGGCAGTACTTTATTGGCTTTAAATAAACAGATACTTACAGATTCTCAGGTTTTAAGTGAAGCAAAGACATTGATGAGGCGGGTTATCGATTTTTATTTGCAGGGGAAACCACTTAAAAGTAGAGCTGTCATCAGTAAAATAATGTCAATTGCTCAGTAACTATTGAAGATTAGAATGAATTTGAATAGATAGAAACTATACTGTTTACAAATTCTTGCTCATTTCAACATTAATTCAACAAATACCTATAATGAATAAAACACCAATCTTGCTAGGCGTAAATATTGATCACATCGCTACTATAAGACAGGCTAGGGGTACTCTTTTTCCAGAGCCGCTTCAAGCTGCCCTGGTTGCAGAGCAGGCAGGAGCAGATGGAATCACTGCGCATTTACGTGAAGACCGTCGACATATTCAGGATAGAGATATTTATTTGTTAAAAGAAAGGTTGCACACCCGGTTGAATATGGAGATGGCAGTGACCGATGAAATGGTCGGTATTGCATTGCAAGTACAGCCATTTGCCTGCTGTTTGGTGCCTGAAAAACGCGAAGAGTTGACTACAGAGGGTGGGTTGGATGTTGCTGGTAATCTGCTACGTTTGCAGTGGGCCTGCGATCAATTGGCGACTGCCGGCATTGAGGTGTCGCTGTTTATTGACCCCGATGAGTTACAAATTGATGCCGTAATAAAAGCGGGTGCTCCGGTAGTCGAATTGCATACTGGGTGTTATGCCGAGGCGAGTAATCCTAAACAGCAAGCTTTGGAACTTGCACGCATCAGGCAGGCTGTTGCTTATGCGCACAGCGCCGGACTTCAAGTAAATGCCGGGCATGGTTTAAATTTTTACAATGTTGAGGCCATTTGCGCAATACCAGAACTGGTCGAGCTTAATATCGGGCATTCAATTATTGCGCAAGCCTTGTTTTCAGGCTTAGCTCAGTCGGTCAAAGACTTAAAGCGTATTATGCGTAATGCAAGATTACAGCAAAGTGGCTGATTTTAAGGAAAACAAGTGGCCCTGGCATTTTATCAATTAACTCATGCAGGTGATCGCGAGATTAATCAGGACTTCATGGCGCACCTTATCAATGATACTTATGCGTTGTTCGTTGTTGCTGACGGCTTGGGTGGACATCATGCCGGGGAAAAAGCATCCCGTTTTTTCTGTGAAAGTCTGCTAAAGTCTGCTGAAACTTATGGCAAGCAAGTAGCCCGAAATCCTGTAGATACTTTTGTAGCCTGGATAAGTGAAGCTGTCAATGAAATGAAAAGGAAGTTCTTAGATGATCAGTCAGGGCAAGAGGCCCACACCACCTGTGCGATTCTTTATCTGGATGAGCAACGGGTTGTAACTGCTCATTGCGGAGATACCAGAATTTACAGAATGAATGCTGACAAAATCTTATGGCGGACTATGGATCATTCAATACCGCAACAATTACTGAATGAAGGAAAGATTACAGAGCAGCAAATGGGGCAGCATCCAGAACAGAATCAGTTAACGCGAAGTATCAATATTCTGAAAGCAGTCGATATGGAAATAAATATTTACCCAGCTATGCAAACAGGGGAGACTTTTTTGCTTTGTAGCGATGGCTTTTGGGAATATGTGAAACCCTCTGAACTGATGCAGTTGGCAGGAATTGCTAATGGTAAGACCGAGATTGGCAAGTTGGCGCGTTTGGCAATAATTCGTGCTCGCGGGGGAAGTGATAATGTTACTGTGCAGTGGGTAAGGCGGTATTGATTATATGCTTACGAGTGAGATGCTGTTTTTTGGCAATCAATTTAAGGTTATTGATTTACAGAGTTGTTATATGTGGATTTAAACAGCCATATACTAACAATACTTGGCTATTAATAGGCTTATTTGTACTGACGAACTAAAAAAATGTGACAATGTCATTATCAAAGTCTTATTATTTTCTTTTTTATAGGCTCTATTCCTTATCTAACTAACGGCACTAAGGTTAATGCATGTTGACACACCATAAATTTTCAGTAAATTTCATTTTAGTTGCCGGAGCTTTATTGTCTGGATGCACAACAACGCGGCAAATTGTTATTGATCACCCTACAATACAGGCTACTCAGTTCCAACCTTTACATGGTTTTCAGGTAATTGATGGTGATGATTATTATGTGCGCTTGATTTCTGAGTTTGATTTTAAGGGTGATAATGTTTTGAAAAGCGGTTGTAGCAATATTGGACCGTCTTATGAAAAGGGCGATTTGTCTGCAGCCATCATTTACAGTGTGCGCAACGAAGTGCTTAAGTTTAGTCGCGAGGCTACAGGTTTTTTATATCAGGCTACGACAGGTAAGTGTAATTTTACTTTTGATGCCAAAAAATTATATTTAACACCTTGGATCCGATTGGACTCGGGAAAGGAGACTGTGGTTGATTATAATTTTTACACTAATGCCAATAGCGATGTCGATGTGTCTGGCTTAGTGGGTGATGTCAATGCAGCCAGCAATTTGTTGGCGTTAACCGGTGTAGGTATGGGGGCAGCAATTGTCGGCCAGGTTACCGGGCAATGGGTAAAGAATAATCAGCAATTCGCACCAACATCCCCGGCGACTCATCAATCAGCCAAGCATAGTTCGGAGTCGCATTCTTTGCCTGCGTTGACAGCTTTTACTGGAAATGTTGGAACGCTCAATCAAACTATATTTAAGGTTTACGATGTCGCTGAGGGTGGTATTAATGTCTTTAGTTCAGATGCTAAGTCATTAGGTGAACTAAAGATATATCCGGAGATTCTGTCGTCTTTGTTGTTAAAAACTATGGCAGATGGCATTCCTGATGCCCGCGATTCATCTTTCGAAGAAATAAGCTATGCGCCAATAAAATCAGCATCCGGGGAAATTAACCTTCAGCAAATGCTCGAACAATCCAAACTTCCTGAGAAGCCAAACTTGAAGCCTGACTGGAATAATTATCTGGAGGTTGAAAGTAATTGCAGGAAACTGAAGTTGGAAATGAAGAATTTGGGTTTCAATAAGTTTGATCGTGATGCAGTGCTTTATTATTACTTGGCAAAAAATCCTGATTGGCATAACTACAATATTGACCGGCAAAAAATGCTGACTGATGAGATGAGGCCAAAGGTTATAGACAGTTATCGCAATAAAAACTTTGCTGGTTGTCTGGCAGTTGATGATTATTCGGTCATGAAAACAATGGGTTTGTCCGTAAATACGGCTTTGGATTGGGAGCAATTTGGTGATGCAAGTCAGAAAAAAGAGCAGTTGTATTCACCTCTCAAGTCAATAGAAAGGCAGTTGCTAGCGGTACTTAAAAATACCAATGTAACGGAAATGGAATCTCAGTTATATCCTTTATTGAATACAACAAAAAATGGTGAGGGCACTGTGTTGCTGCAAAATCATTTAGGTGATTTTGGTCTGGAAGCATTGTTAAATCCTCCGGTTTTGCCTGTGGTTGTCGATGCAAAGGCATCTCCAGAAGTACCTGTTGCACTAGTCCCTGCGACAACAGTAATTCCAGGTGAGGGTGTTATCGTTACTGCACGACAATTGGCGCAAGTTGCCTCTGGATTATCAATCTCAGAATTAAGCTGTGTACGACCTGTTCCTGATGGTAATGGAAAATATGCTGGTAATTCAGGGCTTCTATTATTTGCAAGAAAAGAAGGTGCTCGGGTCAAGGGGGGAGGCATGGAATTTGAATTTTCAGGTGGCAAAATTACACGCATTGCTTTTCAGTTATCCACTTATCGCGATTTTGAGCAGGATTTGTTGGATCGACCTGAGTTAGGTGGTTGCCGAGTTGATCCTACCTTAGTGATAAAGTTGCATTAATCAGTCAATTTTGACTGTCTGAAATTACGGAGTCAGACCTTAAAGAAGCGTCGCTTTTATAGGATAAAAACTAAAGTTGGATTTGTTTGAAAATATAATCCATAATATTTTTGCGGTAAATAATAACTACAACTATCAGGAGAAATATTATGGCTCTAATTACTTGGACAGCTAGTCAATATGGAACAAACGTAGGCTTTGCAGATCAGGAACATCAGATATTGTTTGACAAACTTAATAAATTGTATGATCTGGCAACAGGTGGTGCAGAGCGTACTGCAATAGGTGCTCAACTGGATGATCTGATTTCTTATGTTGTTGATCATTTTGCTCATGAAGAAAAAGAAATGTTGGCAAAAGATTATGCCGGTTACGCAAGACACAAGGAAGAGCACAATGCTTTAGTTGGTATTTGTGGTGGCTTGCAAGCAAAGTTCCACGCAGGTGAGGCGGAAGTTGATGAAAGCGTCGGTCAATTGGTTAAAGGCTGGTTAGATAGTCATATTCCCAGTTATGATATGCCCTATGCGGATGCTTTAAACAGCTGATCGATTTCAGGTTAATAATAAAAGGCCTGTGAGTTGCATTGATTCACAGGTCTTTTTTTTATGCTCAATAAAATCAGGGAAAGGACAGCTGGTATAGAATGCCCTCATGGGTTAAAATTGAAAAGTTTATTTGTGATAATTATTACGTAAAAAGGATTGGGGCTTGAAAGCTTAGAAATCCCGAAACGATATAGTGCATACAAAAGTTTATAACTACTAACGAGGGGGCTGCTCCGTGAAGAAAACAAAGCAACTTTCCGCAGGTCTGATCTTAATGGCTTTTGGCCTTGGAACAGCGCAGGCGGATTACACGCTCAATTTAATGAAAGGGGTTACAAAGGTCAGTAATGACATTTATGACCTGCACATGCTTATTTTATGGATTTGTGTAGCCATAGGTGTGGGTGTGTTTGGTGTTATGTTCTATTCGATTTATCATCATCGTAAATCAAAAGGACATAAAGCGGCGCAGTTTCATGAAAATACGACCGTTGAAATTATCTGGACTATTATCCCGACTCTGATTTTAATCGGTATGGCGATACCCGCTACCAAGACCATGATAGAGCTGAATGATGTGCAAGCATCTGATATGTCAATTAAGGTTACAGGTAAACAATGGTATTGGGATTACGAATATCTCGATAATGGTGTTCATTTTGAAAGCCATTTGGATGAGGCGAGTGAAAAAACTCATCGTACAGCTGGAGCAGATCCTCGTTCTGTCCCACATTATTTATTGAATGTTGATAAGCCTTTAGTAATTCCGGTCAACAAAAAAGTTCGGTTCGTCTTGACTTCTGGTGATGTGATTCACTCTTGGTGGGTTCCTGATTTAGGCTGGAAAAAAGATGCAAACCCTGGTTTTATTAATGAAGCATGGACTTTAGTTGAGAAGCCCGGCACTTATCGCGGCCAATGTACTGAGTTGTGCGGTAGAGACCATGGTTTTATGCCGATTGTTGTTATTGCAATGGAGCAACCTGAGTATGATGTCTGGGTTGCGAAGACACTGGAGCATCAAAAGCAAAAGCCGGATTTGAGCGATCAAACTTCGGGGCAGCTTATGGCCCATGGAGAATCAGTCTATTTGAAAAATTGTGTTGGTTGTCATCAAATTAACGGGGCTGGCGTTCCCGGTTTAATTCCTGCTTTAACGGGTAGTGCGAAGGTCACTGGAAAGTGGGAAGCATTGGATGGTTTCTTACGCGCAGGTACTGCCAAAATGCCATCGTTTGCTAAATTGAATGCCAAGGAATATGCAGAGTTGATGACTTATGTGCGCAACAATCTGGGTAATAAAGTCGGTGATGAATTGCAACCCCGTCAAACCGCGCTACCTGATGATGACGATGAATAAGATCGCGATTTTCATATTGACTCATTTTCTAACTATTCTCGAGGTATAAAGTATGTCTGCTGTCGTAGTTGAACATGATCATCACGCCGATGATCATCACGATCACGGTCCTGCCAAGGGACTGTTAAGATGGATAATTACCACTAATCACAAAGACATTGGCACATTGTATCTATTGTTTGCGCTGGCCATGTTTTTTGTGGGTGGATCAATGGCAATGGTTATTCGTGCCGAATTATTTGAACCGGGTTTACAGTTTGTAGATCCAGCTTTCTTTAATTCCATGACTACCATGCACGCCTTGGTTATGGTTTTTGGTGCAGTTATGCCGGCCTTCGTTGGTTTGGCAAACTGGCAAATTCCTTTAATGATCGGTGCCGCTGATATGGCATTGCCACGCATGAACAACATGAGTTTCTGGATGTTGGTTGCTGGAGTATTATTGTTGGCCAGCACTTTATTTATGGAAGGCGGAGCTCCTAATGGTGGTTGGACTTTATATCCACCGTTGGTATTGCAACCGATTACGGTCGGGAAAGCGTTGCCATTCGCAGTTTTCTCTGTGCATTTATTGGGTATTTCATCAATCATGGGTGCGATCAATATTATTGCGACTATTTTCAATATGCGTGCGCCAGCTATGAAACTGATGGACATGCCATTGTTTGTTTGGACCTGGTTGATTACTGCTTTTTTGTTGATTGCTGTTATGCCTGTATTTGCCGGCGCAGTGACTATGTTATTAACCGATAAGTTTTTCCATACCAGCTTCTTCAATGCAGCAGGTGGTGGTGATCCGGTTCTTTATGAACATATTTTCTGGTTTTTCGGGCATCCTGAAGTGTATATCATGATTCTGCCAACTTTTGGCGTTGCATCAACGATTATTCCAGTATTTGCCCGTAAACCTTTATTTGGTTATGCATCGATGGTTTGGGCGACAGCTTCTATTGCGTTCCTGTCCTTTATCGTTTGGGCGCATCACATGTTTACGGTTGGTATGCCAATTGCGGGTGAGTTGTACTTTATGTATGCCACAATGTTAATTGCAGTTCCTACCGGTGTTAAGGTCTTTAACTGGACTGCGACTATGTGGAAAGGTGCGATGACTTTTGAAACGCCGATGTTGTTTTCAATTGCTTTTGTTGTGTTATTTACCATGGGGGGATTTACCGGCTTGATGATGGCAATCGCTCCTGCTGATTTTCAGTATCACGATACTTATTTTATCGTTGCCCATTTTCATTACACGTTAGTTCCTGCATCTGTTTTTATCTTGATGGCGGCGGGTTACTTTTGGCTGCCTAAATGGACTGGCCATATGTATAACGAAAAAATTGGTCAACTGCATTTTTGGTTATCAACCATTTCGGTCAACATTCTGTTTTTCCCACAGCATTTCTTGGGTCTTGCAGGCATGCCCCGTCGGATACCAGACTATGCAGTTCAATTTGCTGACTGGAATATGATATCAAGTATTGGTGGATTTATCTTTGGTGCCAGTCAATTACTATTTTTGTATATCGTGATAGATACCATCAAAGGCGGTACAGGCGAAAAAGTATCTGATGAGGTTTGGGAAGAAGCGAGCAAGCACAGTCTGGAATGGACTTTGCCATCACCGGTTCCTTATCATACCTGGACGACACCGCCGGCGATTGTGCCTACTGAACACGTTTTGGACTCTCATTAAGGCATAGAAAAATACATTGCCTAACTTCTGTTTTGGCAATGTATTGACTAAAAATAAATGACTACTAAAAATAAAAATATTTTAACGGCTTTAATTCTTGGGGTTATCACTGTGACTTTTTATATTGTCGCAGTTGTGCAAGCCGTTTCAAAATGAGTGAAGATGTCAGCAAGAAAAACGTTAAGTTAGCGAGAATATTGCTGTTAGTCGCCCTGGGAATGTTTGGTTTTGGCTATGCACTCGTTCCTCTTTACGATGTTTTGTGTGAATGGAAATGGTTAGAGCGAGATAGACCTGATGCCATTAAAAAAGCGCCAGAGATTGGATATACAGTTGATTTGAACAGGGAAGTAACCGTTGAATTCATGACGACACTTAATGAATCGACGCCAATGGTATTTCGTACAGAAAAAAAACAGTTAAAAGTGCATCCGGGTGAATATTACACGGTTAATTTTTATGCTGAAAATAAGACTGATAAGGCCATGGTCGCCAGAGCTATTGCAAGCTTTTCACCTGCCGTCATAAGTCGTTATTTTGAAAAAATAGAGTGTTTTTGTTTTTCGGAGCAGACTTTTAAGGCGAAAGAAGCAAAAACAATGCCGATGCGTTTTGTGATTAATCCTGAGATTCCTGAGGAATACAAAACTATTACGCTGTCATATACATTTTTTGATAATACTGAAAAATCAGTAAAAAATTAAAAGGGGAAGCTTATGTCTACAAACACCGCTTATTACATCCCACATAAAGCGACCTGGCCGGTTATTGGTACGGTTGGTTTAGTGACTATGCTGGCTGGATTTGCAAATTATTTAAATGGTTCATCAATAGGTCCTACATTAATGGTGGTAGGTCTGGTTGTTTTTATTGTTATGTTAGTGGGATGGTTTACGTTACAGGCTCATGAAAGTGAGGCCGGAATGTACAGCACTCAGGTGGGTGTTTCCTACCGTATGGGCATGATGTGGTTTATTTTTTCTGAGATCATATTTTTTGCAGTGTTTTTTGGTACCTTGTGGTACACGCGTAACTTGTCTGTGCCTTGGTTGGGTGAGGGCGCTACCAAAGAATTACTGCATTCTACTTTTGAAGCGACTTGGCCAACTAATGGCCCCGGTAAATTAGGTGGTGATTTTAAACCTATGGGTGCTTGGGGTTTGCCTTTTTTAAATACGCTTCTTCTGTTAAGCAGTGGTGTAACATGTACTTGGGCGCATCATGGTTTACTTGCAAAAAATCGCGACCAGTTAATCAAAGGCTTGATTGCAACAGTATCGTTAGGCTTTTTATTCGTTACTTTTCAAGCATTCGAATATCATGAAGCTTATACCGAAATGGGTTTGACCTTAGGCTCAGGTGTATACGGATCAACGTTTTTTATGTTAACCGGTTTTCATGGGTTCCACGTTTGCGTTGGTGCCATCATTCTAAGTGTCGTACTGTTTCGTAGTTGGAAAGGTCATTTTCAACCAGAAAACCATTTTGCTTTTGAAGCAGCGGCTTGGTACTGGCATTTTGTTGACGTGGTGTGGTTAGGTTTATTTGTATTTGTGTACTTGATCTAAATCCGCAACACACAAAAAAAGCGCTGCCTAACAAAACAGGTGGCGCTTTTTTTTTGTCATGTCATGAGAGTTGTCGATAAGCAAAGGTTAATGCATGCGAAAGGTGAAGGACGAAAGCCAAAAACGACTAGTTTGGTTTTTTGGAGATTTATAATTAAATAACTATCTAATGATTAATTACTTAGCTATATCGGTTTGCACCTGTTGGTTGTTATGAATTCTGGACCCGATACCCTGAGGTTCATACAAACCCGTTGCAACAGCAATAAAAATAAAAATAAATAGCATTAATGAAAGTCCAATTCTAAAAGTCAGTGCCTTAACTGTTTTTTTAGATTGTGCTTTTGTTTTTGGATTGAGCAAATAAAATAGGGCGGACCCAAGACTGATAATTATCAGGATAAAGGCAATTATAACGACGCTTTTAATAATCATGATAGGGAGTGTTTAGTGATAAAGTTTTCCTATTCTCGTTTATTAGTGTCTCTCTGCCAATAGATTAAATAAAATAAAGCATGATCAATAATAAGTTCTGCACTATCAAGTTTCAATTAGTTCCCTCATTAGTATATTTAAGTTTGCTAGCACTGCTTCTTGGATTGGGTAATTGGCAATTGAGTCGGTCAGACGAAAAAAGACAATTTCTTGCTTTGCAGGAACAAGGATTAATGCTTTCAGACGTTATAAAGTTAACAGGTCGCAGTGAAGATAATGTTGAAATGCTCCGGTTTAGAAAAACTCAGGTAATCGGGTATTATGATCAGGCGCATCAGTTTTTGATAGATAATCAAATTAGTTCTGGCAAAGTCGGCTACTCTGTTTTGACCCCCTTGGTTCTTGAAGGCGAATCTAAGGCAGTATTGGTTAATAGGGGTTGGATTCCGTTAAATCAGGACAGATCAGTATTGCCGGTTTTGGAGCTAAGCTCCGAATTGATAGCAGTTACGGGTCGGATAAATAGTTTCCCTAGTGTCGGTATTAAGTTAGCCGGAGCAGAAAAACCAACAGATACTTGGCCATCTGTTATACAGGTAGTTGATAGTCATATTTTGGCCAAGCATCTGGCTTACCCGTTATTTAACTTTCAGATAGAATTGGATAAGAATCTGCCTGAAGGTTTTAAACGGGAATGGCAAACATCGACGATTATGTTGCCTGAGCAACATACAGCCTATGCAGTTCAATGGTTTGCCTTGGCATTTACTCTAACCTTACTCTTTATTTGGTACACTTTTAAAAGCAATGATAACTGAGCAGCAAAAGAAAAATCGATTATTAATTCTGGGCATTTTTGGCTTAACCATAATTCCCTTTTTAATTGCCTGGGTCTTAAAAGAAAATCCCGGGCTAGTAAAAGGCACAACAAATCGTGGGGAGTTAATTACACCAGCAGTAACAACGGAAAGTAATGATTTTATTGGTTTTGATGATTTTTCAATTACAAATACTGGAGAGTTGCACGGTCACTGGTTGATAGTCAATGTGATACCCAATAAGGGATGCAATCAAGTCTGCCTGGATTCATTGCTTAAAACCAAGCAGTTAAGGCTTATGTTAAACAAGGAGTTGCCACGTACTCGTCGTATCGTTCTGCTTTTTAACGAACCGGCTACTGAGCAGGCCAAGCAATGGTGGTTAAAAGACACGTTGTTATGGAGACTGCGTCGAACAGATAACAAGGAAGATCAGGATCTGTTGTCGAACCTGCTTCATGAAGAAAATATAATTGATGATGCGTTGATAGCTAAGTTAATCGGCAACGAGAATCGGGAGTTTGCACTTAATTCAGAGCTTATCAGAATTAAACCGAGTGCCGTATTGGCTAAAAAAATAATTGAAATCAGGAAAGGTACAATTCCAGACGGCATGTTGTTGTTAATAGATCCACTGGGAAATCTAATGATGCAATATGAGCCGGGTTTTAATACTTACAAAGTAAAAGATGATCTTATGCATCTACTTAAAATTTCACAAATTGGATAGTGACAAAAAATGTTTAGAAAAATAACTTTATCTGGCCTTATTTTAACGTTAATTATTATAGTCTTGGGTTCATGTGTCAGATTGATTGGCAGTGATTTGATGTTGTCCAGCCAAAATCCTACCGTGATATTCATTGCTAATAGCCATATTTTCCTGACAGCAGGTTTGGGCTTATTAATCGTATCGTTGAGTGTATTGTCCTGGTGGCAAAAATGTCGATTCTCAGCAGTCAGTTCAACATTAGCTTTAGTCGTTTTAATTGCACTGCAAGGTGCCTTGGATTTTTGGGCTAAAGAAATATTACTTATGCCTATTATTATGACCATGCATTTGTTATTGGCCATGATAACTTTTTGGTTGATTTTTAGATTGTATTTACTTGTCAATCCTAAGGTGCACTTGATAAAGGCAACTGAACGAATAGCAGGCAACGGTTTTATATTTTTTACCGGCTTTGCCATGATTGTTTTAATACTACAGATAGTTCTTGGTATCTGGGTAAGTACTAATCATGCAGCATTGGCTTGCACCGGTTTTCCTCAATGTAACGGTTCCTGGTGGCCTCAAGCCGATTATCAGGTAGCACTTGATCTATTTAGCGGATTAGATACGGGTTATACAGGTGTTTTCGCCTTTGAGGGTCAAGTTGCTGCAAACTGGTTGCACAGAGTAGGATCACTATTTACTTTTATTGTACTCAGTTTGGTGATGCTGAGTGCAACTTCAGCGCAGCATTCAAAAGCGTTAAGACGAACCGGCCTCTGGTTGAGCGTATTATTATTGTTACAGATAGGCTCTGGTATTGTTAGCGTTAACCTTGATGCGCCTTTATGGGCTTCAGTAGCACATAATATGATTGCTACGTTGTTGATGTTACCGTTAATTGCCATCGGCTTTTACGGTCGATATGCATTTGTGGATCAGCTTAAGTCAGATGAGGGAGCTTCACCACAAGTTATTCCGAGTATTTCGGCAAGAGAAGCTCTGGTCGAAGCAGTTTATGTAATACCTGAACCAGAGTCGCTATATTTAAGGCTCAAGACACAATTACGACGGACCCGCTCAGGACTTGGTGGGGTGTTGGCTCATATTCCTTTAGGCCAAAAAGAGATTTCTGGTGATTTATTGGAAGAAATTGAAGCCAGTCTGTTGATGGCTGATATAGGTATCGATGCTACCACCGAAATCATCAAGCGTTTAACCGAAAGTGTTGAACGACATCAACTAAATGATGGTGAGGCGTTAGCTGAAGCTTTAAAACAAGAATTACTTGAAATGCTATTACCGTGCAGTATGAATCTGCATATTCCCAAGCAGGATAAACCGTTTGTAATTTTAGTGGTTGGTGTTAATGGCGCGGGCAAGACGACAACGATCGGTAAATTGGCCAAAAGATTGCAGGCACAAGGTCATAGTGTGATGCTGGCCGCCGGGGATACTTTTAGAGCAGCGGCTGTTGAGCAATTACAAACCTGGGGTGAGCGCAATAATATTCATGTAGTGGCTCAACATACCGGCGCAGATTCAGCTTCAGTTATTTATGACGGCGTACAATCTGCTCAGGCAAAAGGTATTGATGTACTGATTGCAGATACCGCAGGTCGCTTGCATACAAAATCCAACTTGATGGACGAACTAAAAAAAGTAAAGCGGATTATCGGCAAGCTGGATGAAACTGCTCCACATGAAGTTCTATTGGTATTGGATGCTGGAACAGGTCAGAACGCTTTATCGCAAACCAGATTATTTAACGAAGCGGTCGCTTTAACCGGGCTCGTTCTAACCAAGCTTGATGGCACGGCAAAAGGCGGTATTATTTTTGCCTTAGCCAAACAGTTTAAAATCCCAATTCGTTTTATTGGAATAGGCGAGGGGATTGATGATTTGCAAGATTTTGATGCGGAAGCGTTTGTGGATGCTTTGTTTGTCAAAGATTGAAGGTTCAAAAGTTCAAAGTTTGAGGCGTTTCTTGGTTTGTTGTCCTTCGTCTTTTCTCTTTTCTCTGTTCTTATGTAAATAGAGCTGTAATCATGTATTTTGATTTAGTAGGAACAAATTACCAGTGGAGTAATTACAAAAATACTTATGTTAAAGTTTGAAAATGTCAGTATGAGATATCCCGAAGCCGGGGATGTATTGCGAAATGTCAGTTTCGATTTAAAGCATGGTGAAATGGCATTTTTGACCGGGCATTCAGGGGCCGGAAAAAGCACGTTATTGAAGCTGATAGCTGTCATTGAGCGTAGTAGTCGAGGTCGAGTATTATTGGATGGTCAGAATCTGAATGAGGCAAAAGATAGGCAAGTTCCTTATATACGCAGAAAAGTCGGATTGATTTTTCAGGATTACAAGTTGCTACAAGATAGAACGGTTTTTGATAATGTAGCCTTGCCCTTGGTGATAGCGGGTTATGGGCATCATGAAGTTTCCCGTCGTGTTCGTGCTTCGTTAAGCAAGGTTGGTCTGTTGGGTAAAGAGAGAAAGTATCCCGCAGTATTATCTGGTGGAGAGCAACAGCGGGTAGGTATTGCAAGGGCAGTGGTTAACAAGCCGCCTATGATTTTGGCAGATGAGCCTACTGGTAATCTTGATCCTGAGTTATCAGCAGAAATAATGCATTTATTTGAGCAGTTTCAACAGGTTGGCGTAACTGTGTTGATTGCTACCCATGATATTGCCCTGATTAGCCAAATGGATCATAGGATTTTAAAATTGGACCATGGCCAACTGGTAACGAGTTAAGCAATGAAGCACGAAAATAGAAAACATAATAATGCCGAGCGTTTGCAAACCAAAAAATCCGGCGGTAATTTTATCGATAAATGGCATGCTTATAAAAACCTGCATGCTCATGCGTTATTTTCGAGTCTAGGTCGTTTGGTTGGGACTCGTTTCTCCTCAGCTATGACCATAGTGGTCTTGGCGATTGCAATTTCTCTGGCTAGCGGCTTTTATATACTGGTTGCAAACCTTCAACAGTTGGCTGGCAATTTAGTGTCCAGCAATCAAATATCATTATTTCTTAAAGACGAAGTTTCAGAAATACGAGCACGAAGTTTTGCCGAAAAAATTAGGCAGAACTCCGATATTCAGGATGTTAAAATTATTTCCAAAGAACAGGCTCTAGGCGAGTTTCAAGCCTATAGCGGCTTTGGAGATGCTGTAAAAGCGTTGGAAAAAAATCCTTTGCCGATAGTGATTCAAGTGTTACCTACGAATTCATTTGAAAATGAACAGGCTTTGGAAAAAATGCTTGAAGATTTTAAACGGTTGACAGAAGTTGATTTCGCTCAAATGGATATGCAATGGGTAAAACGCCTTCAATCCATTATTGAAGTTGCCCGGCGTGGTGTGACTTTATTAAGCTTATTGCTGGGTGCAGGCGTGTTATTTATTACGGCAAACACTATTCGACTTGAGTTACATAATCGGAAGGATGAGGTGATTATAGCTAAGTTGGTGGGGGCGACAAATAATTTTATTCATCGGCCATTCTTGTACAGTGGCTTTTGGATAGGCTTTTTTTCCGGAGTAAGCGCATGGTTTATTGTGACAATAATCATGCTGATTTTAAAGCAACCCGTAGAAAATCTATCCAGGCTTTATGACGGCAGTTTTCATCTGCTATTTTTGGGGTTTCTCGATACATTGATGCTGTTGTTTATTTCATCTGTGTTAGGGGTTGTCGGTTCCTGGATAGTGCTCCACTTTCAACTTCAGCAATTAAAACCCGAATAGAAAATTATTGGCACTCTTGATTAGAGAGTGCTAGAATTTGGTAAAGTTTTTTATCAGGGGGAACACAATGAGTACCGCTTTAGCTTTACCCGTTAATTTATCAGTCGGGACATTCGACGCATATTTAAATGTTGTCAGGCAAATGCCTAAGTTGACCGTCGAGCAGGAACTTGAACTGGCGTTTAAATATAGAGATGATGGTGATCTCGAAGCCGCTCGCGAATTAGTGATGACCAATTTACGTTTTGTGGTTCACGTTGCCAGAGGTTACAGCGGTTATGGCTTGTCAATGCCGGATATTATTCAGGAAGGTAATATTGGTTTGATGAAGGCCGTAAAACGTTTTGATCCAGATGTTGGAGTGCGTTTGGTTTCTTTCGCTGTGCATTGGATTAAGGCTGAAATTCATGAATATGTGATTAAAAACTGGGGCATAGTCAAAATTGCTACGACTAAAGCGCAACGTAAATTATTTTTTAACTTGCGTAAATCAAAGCAGGATCTGGGTTGGTTATCCAATGACGAGGCCGTTGCTATTGCCAAAGACCTGGATGTCGATGTCAGCATAGTTTATGAAATGGAAAAGCGTCTGGGTAGCAAGGATATGTCGTTTGATATGCCGGTCGATGAAGCAAGTGAAGAAAGCTTTGTGGCTCCAGCCAGTTATTTGCAGCAATATGGTGCTGATCCTGCTGAATTGCTTGAGAATTCTGATTGGGTAGGACATGAGCAGGATTTGTTGGCTGATGCAATGGCTGGATTGGACGAGCGTAGTCTGGACATTTTATCGAGTCGCTGGTTGATGGACAAAAAAGCTACTTTGCATGAGTTGGCCGAACGTTACAATGTTTCGGCTGAGAGAATCAGGCAGTTGGAGCAAAATGCCATGAAAAAATTAAGAGTAGCCGTAGAATTCGCAGCTTAAGTTTATGTCTGTTAAGCTAGAAGTTAATTCAACTTTTTTAATTATTTTCGGTATAGATCCTTATTTAGAAAAGCTCCTGTTTTTTTAGGATGCTTAGTTGTGACAATAAAACAATGGTTTGATAAAGCAAGAGTATTGCACTTGATATTTTCGGAGTGCAAGCTGAAATTGAAAAAAAACCACAATTTGTCAATAAGATAATCTCAGAGATCATTAGACGAGTCGAATCATCTTTGCCTATGGTCAGGAAAAGACTTTGGCTGATCCCTCTAGCTGTTCGTATTTCTGCTGAAGTTCATCAAGGCTCAGTTGTAGAGCTAAGACCTGCTTTTCCAGAGTGTTGATTCGTTCCCGATCAAAGACTTCAGGTTCTATCTCGTCAATAGCCATTGCCGGTAAACTTGATATTTGAGGTATTCCGCTGAATAGATGGGCATAACGTGCTTCGCGTTTTCCTGGTTCGCGGGGAAGTTTGACGACTAAGGGTCCTTCCCGTGCCATGAGGTTTTCAAGTTCGGCTTCAACTTCATTCACATCGTCAAATTTACATAATCGTTCTGTGCGACTTCGCAACTCTCCAGGGGTTTGCGGACCTCGAAGGAACAACTCGCATATAATACCTACGGCTTTTTCTGACAGATGCAGAGTTCCAAATTCGGTGTTACAGAATCGATGTCTGTATTTTGTGACGCGACTGCCATCGATGCGAAGCACCAGATATTTATTAATGAGTGCGTCTACTGAACCTTTTACCGTAATTTCCTTCAATTCCAAAACTGGATCTCGGTTGCTTTTCTGATTGCAAGCGTTTACCAGAGCATTCATCGAAAGGGGGTATTGGTCGGGTGTGGTGATTGCTTTTTCGATTAAGCAAGCTATTACCCGGGTTTCGTAAAGAGTGAGATTCATATTCATAGCATCAATTAGAAAATCATGGATGGCGTTGCAGCTTAACGCGACCTATCGCTGCAACTTAGATTATATTGCCAATCATAAGCTATTCTCCGAAACCTAACAATAAAGGCTATGGAGATAGGTGTAACTTAATTTGGTAAGGCTTAAGAAAACTTCAGTTCCACATATTTTGAGTAAAAAACTGATAAGGATGAGTGATCAATGAGTTTAGAAATTGAACCCGTGTAAGATGATTTTGCCACGATTTCTCTGATACTTGGCTAAGCAACTTTTTTAGCTTTAACCGTTTCTGGGTTGACATCCCTGAATTTGACGTGATCTAAGTTAAATATGGGCAGAAAAAGGTTTGATTTACGTATCGTGCAACAGATTGCCTAGCGTTATGAGGGAGAATAAGAGTGTGGATCGGAAATTATTTTGAGCATGAAGGCTTATTGGGTGGCGGTTAAAGGGTTATTTTCAATGCCGTAGAAGAGATGGTAAAAGCCAGTATGGTTGCCATGTTACTTCATTCAAAAAGCTTAACGATTAAATCGTTAAGCTTTTTTTATTGTTTTACAGTTTGATTAAACCATAATGATATTCTTAAATCGGTCGGAGAATATCCAGAACCGCTTGAGCCTGTTTTGCAGTTTCAAGGCCGATATTTGTCAAATAACCACCGTCATCTTGAGAGATTAAGCCTTTTTCGAACAAACGATGTGTAGCTGCAATCGTTTCAGGTGTGGCGGTTTTGTGAACCTTGATGCCTTCTTGTGTGGTGGCCAGGTTATAGCGAACCAGAATATTCAGTTCTTCTACAATCGGTTGGGTATAGGGCATGGTAAATCCTCGTGTCAGTTAATTAAGTTATTAGCATAAAGCTATTTAATAAGAAGGAGTATCTTTTTTTACATTGTCTTTTTTCTTGCGACAATTACGCCATCTCGAATTGGATTGATAAATGCGTCAAAGTCTGGGTCATTAAAAATAAGTTTATTATGTTCCATGATTGCTTCGGTCCAGCCAGGAAAAATATCAGCAGGTTTTTTGACGGCTACTCGGCCTCTCCAAAGCACATTATCCGCAATATAAAGACCGCCAGGGCGAATACGTTTTTTAGCCATAAGCCACACAGCAGGATAATCGCCTTTATCGACATCGTTGTAACAGATGTCGAAGAAGCCTTCCGTCTGAGCAAAAATATCCTGTGCCATTCCCGCCCGAAAATCTACTCTATCCCATAAACCGGCTGCCTTGAGATAGTGCTCGGCTTTTTGTTGATTAAGAAAATCGGCGTCAGTGCATATTACCTGACCTTTTAGGCCTACTGCCCTTGCAAACCAATACGCGGAATAACCATAGCCACTGCCAAATTCAAATACTTTTTCAGCATTAATCATTTTGGCTTGCGTTTCTAGAAAAACACCTACTAAGCGACCAACAATTGGGAAGTTGTTTTTTAACGCAAGAGCTTCCATTTCGCTCAAAACGTCATGATTGGTTTGTTGGACCAGGTCGAGCAGATAACTTTCAATTACAGGATTAACCGGAATTAAAAAATCCGGATTTGAAGTGGTTTTAGATTTTATGTCAGCCATTACAGTAAAGGAGATCATGAAAGTTGGATTAATAGTTTTATAAATCAGCCAATAACTTGCTGATCATCGATTCTGCTTGGTGTAGATAGCTTTGTCCAAACAGATTCAGGTGATTAAGTATATGGTACAAGTTGTATAGCGTTTTTCGCGATGTGTAGCCGGGAGTTAATGGATAAGATGCTTGGTAAGTCTGATAAAACGCCGGGCCAAAACCGCCAAATAATTCGGTCATAGCCAGATCGGTTTCCCTGTCTCCAAAATAACAGGCGGGGTCATAAATAACCGGTTTACCTTGGTCATCAGCTCCGACATTACCACCCCATAAATCGCCATGCACCAAAGCTGGTTGCGGCTGATAGCCGGAAAAAAAGGGGGGTAAATTCGTGCACAGTTTTTCGCCCAGTGTTTGTAAATGACCCTTATAGCCATGTTTCGCAGCTAGCGATAATTGATGTCCCAAACGTTGCTGTTGCCAAAAGATAAGCCAGTTTTTGTACTCACCATTTAGTTGTGGACTAGAGCCAATAGTGTTGTCGCGGTGCCAGCCAAAAAAAGACTGTTTTTGTCGGTGTAGATCTGCAAGCTGTTGGCCGAGCAGTTCTTCAGTACTTTTAGTTAAGGTTTTTAGGGCGATATATTCAAGTACCAAAAAGGCATGGTCAATTGTGCTGCCGTAAACAATAACTTTGGGAACCCGAATGGCCTGAGCTTGTTCCAGAGCTACCAAACCAGTGGCTTCGGCCTCAAACATCGCGAGTTTCTCAGGGCGGTTCAGCTTGATAAAATAATACCCGTTTTTTGCTTTTAAACGGTAAGCTTGATTAATATCTCCGCCTTGCATTGCTTCAGCTTTAAGAAAATTAAAGGGCTGGTCGGTTACTGATTCGATAAGTTGAATAATCGGTTGCCAATTGATCTGCATGACTTAATACAGTTTGCCGAATAAATCCAAGTGAGTCAGATATAGCCGCATATCCAGCTCGAATTGGTGATATTGCGGCTCCATGTGTAAGCAGAGTTGATAAAACGCCTTGTTATGTTCTTTCTCCTTTAAGTGCGCCAGTTCATGCACGACTATCATTGTTAAAAAAGGTAATGGTACGTTTTTAAAAAGAGAGGCCACCCGGATTTCATTTTTTGCTTTATGTTTACCACCTTGGACTCTGGAGATAAAGGTATGCAAGCCCAAAGCATGATGCAAGTCTTTAATCTTATCGTCATAAATGACTTTGCTGAGTGGCTGGGATTGTTTCAGCAAAGCATTTTTCAGGTCAAGCGTATAAGCATAAAGCGCTTTATCGGTTTTGATGGTATGGGCAACAGGATATTTTTTAAGTAATGTCTCGGTTAGCTTTTGACTATTGATCAACCGACGTATCTGGTCGGTGATATTTTCAGAATAGCCGATTAAGTATTTTAATTCTGGCATGGCTTATTGTTTGAGTGAGTTGAGTATTTGTTCAAGCGGAGCCAGAGAGATCAGCGCCCGGTACAGAATGGTTTTGTCTTCCATAAGACCGTAACACTGGTAGTGATAGGGAGAAACGATGGAGTGGCCTATACCTTCTTTTCTCTCTTCGGGTGGGATTTGTTTGATAAGAATATACAGCGCATCGCCAGATTTTAATTGGGCAAGGTTGATACGGTCAATACTGATTTTATGCGACATATAGACTAGCGGATTACGTTCAAAATCATGTTTTTCTATGACCGCCTTTTCCAGTAAGGCACTGGATATAAGACTGCATGGGAATAGTTCAGGAAAAATGGCTTTGTTTTTAAAAGGGTCAAAAAATGCATCCTGTTCAACCAGAGAGCCGCATAAAAAATTTTTTGCATTGCTGATACTTATGTATTTTCTTTTCAGAAAAAAACTGCTACCTGAGATAAATGAGCGATCCGGATGCTGGTTCAGAGCGCCAAACTGGGGAATATCGGGGTTGGGTAAAAACAAGGCAAATTTGGATTCTTTTTTGTAACCGAGCAAAGCCAAGGCGCCGCCTGATTTGACGGCAATTCTGTTGCTAAGTATCGTCTCCGGATCTTCATTGTATTGCGATGGTTTTATATCAACTGATACCACTTGACCTGGTTTTACGGCGTTAACAAAAGAAAACTGGTAGTTACTGAAATGCAGGTTTTTATCTCTGATCAACACGTTTTCATTATGTAAACGGCGATAGAGAAAAACTTTATGTTCAATCAATGATTCTAATTGAAAGCCCAGTGCAATAGGACCTTGGAACGGATTGTGATTAATGCGTCGCCATCTATTTCTATCATGAAATAAATTAAAATCATCTGTTGCATTACGTGCAACATCAATATGTATCTGATTAAAAATATCTAAACTGTCTGAGGTATCCATAGTGCCTTGCTGATTGAAATTCGATTTGAGTTGGCTCAGACTTGTTCAGTAAAAACGAGTAAGTCTGAGTCACTGTAATTCTGGAGTACGCTGTCTTATAGAAAATTAATACAGCGTATAGCTAAATGATGGCTATTTTATAACGAATTAGCGAATGCAAATAACAAATATGGATTGTGGGTGTGGCAAATAGAAATAAATCATTGAATATCGATCCGAACATTAAGAATTATAACCATTCGGCAGCGATATCAATTAATAATATTCGTTCTTCGTCAAGTCTCAGAGATAAGGTTTTGCAAAGCATATCGGTATTAAAATCTCTATAGCGTTCGGAGGTGACCAGACGATAACTGTCATTTACTGATTCAAGTGCCAGTAATTGATAAAAATAAGGTCGCCAGGCCCAGTTAAAACCGAGTTGTGAGGTATCTTCGAACCATTTTTTATCGGAAAAATTAAAATTGGATGAAATTTGCTCACCTTGGTTATTACATAAATAAAAGCGTAAAACACCGCTTTTTTCAAAGGGATGTGCAGCCAATTTATTAAGATTGAAGTCAGTTTCAAGTGTCTTTTTTAAAAGCTCAATCAAATCTTTAATGTTGGCAATAAATTGTATCTTTTGCTTTTCTTTGACTAAGGTTTTGGCAAGAAATGTTTTTCTTAATATGCCGATTTGATTTTTATAATGTAAGGGTGGTTTAAACTCTGCTATTGCCGGTGAGAACAAAAGTCCTTGCATGTATTGGGCGCCACAGCTCAAGCCAAAATGGAAGTCATTAATGGTTTCTACGCCTTCACAAACAATACGGCATCCGGTGCGTTTGGCCAGACGTGAAATCAAATGCACTATATCGCTGGCAATCCCGCCACGTGCTGCATTCTGGAATAGCTGCATGTCGAGTTTGATAATGTCGGGTTGTATGGCTATAACTCTTTCCAATTGAGAAAATCCGGCTCCAAAATCATCTATAGCTATTTTTAAGCCATGTCTTCTATAAACGGCTGCAATTTCAACAAGCTTATCGAGATCACCCTTTGATTCGGTTATTTCAACGATAATACGACTCCTGTCTATATTAAATTCATCGATCATAAGTACAGTCGGCAAGTAATTAAAATCGACGATCAAGTCGACCCAGGAAGCGGAGATGTTGAGGGATAAATAACCGTTGTATTTTGATTGGCTGAAATGTTGTAAAGCGAGACGTCTAACTTTGCGATCCCAGGAAATTAGTTGGTCAGTTGAAATATCGGGCGAAGTGAATATCTCACCAGCAGAAATGATAAGACCATTAGAGTCACATTGTCGGGCTAAGGCTTCATATCCTATGATGGAGCCGCTTGCTGCGCCGATAATAGGTTGAAAATATGGGAATAAATTTTTTTCTATATTCATTTTTATGGCATTGGGTTAAGAGATTTCATCAACAAAAATCTCTGTTCCAGCAGTTTGATGCTAGGTCTGAATATTCAAAGAGCAAGGATTACGCCAAGCTTAGTAGGTATGCGGATAACTGGCTATAAGTCTATTTGAGGTCGCTTTGTCTGTTGATTGTTATGCATTAATTCGGTGCAACTTGGAGGTTACCGCACCATTAGTGAGCTGTTCAGCTATTGGGCAGTGCGCTAATGAATAATTTAGTGAAGTTAATACAGGTAAAAAAATTGATGAAATTTTGAGAACATGACAGAATGCAGAAAACCAAATCAACCAAATTATTTTGAGAATTATGAAAAATAGCATCCAATTCCAGCCTAAAAGTCATCGTAAACATTTAATGGTTGTTGGGTTTTGTTTATTGTCAGGATGTTCGGCATTGAATGTTAACCAAGATGATAAAAACGATCTTTGTTACTTATCCAGAAATGAATTGAGGCAATCTGAACATTATTATGCAAAATCCATCGTTCAAGGTGCAGCAGTCGGTGGAGCGGCAGGGGCGGGACTTGGAGCGTTGACTGCAGCTATAAGTGGCGGAGATGTTGGGACAGCGGCTTTGATAGGTGGTTTAAGTGGTGCTGTTGTTGGTGGTGTTGGCGGGTATTACCTAGCCAAACAAAAAGATATTTCCGATGAACAGTCTTTGGCAGTATCAGTACGTAGCGACATACTCGCAGAAAATGGACAAATTGACAGAACCGCTGTTGCCTTTGTGAGACTCCGAGATTGCCGGTTTGCCGGTGCCGAGCGAATAAAAGCAGAATACAAAGCGGCACATATTACTCGGGAAGCTGCACTTAAACAATTGGATGAACTTAAGAGTCAATTCGATGAAGATATTAAAATATCTCAAGAGTTAGGTTTGAAAATGGGTGCTCGATTGACCGAATTTCAGGATGCTAACAATAAAATTTTAGCTAATGATCCTAATGCCAGAGTTGTTCTGAATGCGGAAAAACTGGGTAAGACTGAGTCGATTGGTTTAGTAAATATCGAATCTGAAAAACCGGATTTGGGAATTGTTAAGAAGACTAAAAAGTCAGGTAAAAAACAGCTTAAGACTGCTCAGGCTGGCGGTTCAAAGGCTGTTGAGGCCCCTGTAACTGTTGCAAAGCCAGTCACTCTTGCAAGTTCACCCGCAGTTGAAGTTGCTCATGTGACAGAGACGAACCAAATCAAGCAAAAAGCTTTTGTTGATCAGATTGATAAAGCGAAAAGTCAGGCCAAAGTGGCATTTTCGCTCGAAGGGTCGGTCAGTCTAGCGGCACCTGAAAATCTACTCTGTGGTCTTTAATTCTCGGCTGGTAATCATTATTCTTGCCAGTCTGACCGGACTGGCAAGTTTAGGTGGTTTGGGTTTTTACCTGAATCTATATCAAGTAGTAGATTTAAATCAGCTGTTCTTAAGCACAAAATTCTTAAACTCTGCCAATTTGACAGAGTCGAAAACACCTGAATTGGAAACGGTTGTTTCACCTGACTCTGTCTCACATAATTCTGCCGGAAATATTGGTGTTCCAGATGAAACACCGATACCGAGGCCTGAAATGGGTTTGCATACGGCGGCCATCAATCAGGTTGTTGTAACTCGGGATGGATATTTACTCACTGCGTCCGATGATAAAACCGCACGACTTTGGTCAGTTAACGCTCATGATGAACCTTTGGTTTTACGGGTGCCAATTGGCTTGCGTAACGAAGGCGCTCTTTTCGCAGTAGCTGTCTCGCCGACTAAAAACAGTGCAGTGGTCGGTGGATCAACCGGTATCGATTGGGACAACGCGGGAGCAGTTTACGGTTTTGATCTTGCTACCGGCAAAATGACAGGACGAATTGCAGGTATACCGGGAACAATAAGAGTATTGACCTACTCCCTGGATGGACGTTATCTTGCAATTGGCTCCGGCTCAGGGTGGCTAAGGGTTATTGATATCGAAGGTAAGTCAATGGCTATGGATGGAGCCATCTGTCAGGACATGTTGGTTGCAGCCAGATTTCTAAAGGATGGTCGCTTGGTTACGGCTTGTCTGGATGGTGTCGTACGGCTTTATGACTCAAGCTTTCAGGCGCAAGCAGAATTCAAATTTTCAGAACAATTGCGGCCATGGCACTTTGCAGTTTCCCCAGACGAAAATCAATTAGCGGTAGGTTCGCTGGATGCCGCAAAGATTTCAATTTTATCTCTGCCTGATTTGAAACCGGTTAGTGAATTTAGCGGTGATAGTGCCCAGCGAGGTAATTTATCGGTAGTTGCCTGGATGGGTGACTCGGTTTTTGCAGCGGGGACGTATGGTAATGCACAGGGAGTAAAGTATCTGCGAGTTTGGAATACGGTTACCCGACAAATAAGCGAATGGCCTTTGGCCGGAAACACTGTGACCGACTTGACTCCGCTACCTGATGGCAAATTAGCTTATGCAACTGCAGAGCCATCCTTTGGTGTGATTGATCCTGTCACTGCCGCAGCAAGCAAACGAGCTAGATCTATCGCAGATTTCAGGGATGCTTTTGAAGGTGTTTTTGCTATATCGGAAGACGGCACAAAAGTGGATTTTGGCTTGCAACAACAAGGACGCGTTCCGCTACGCTTTGATCTTGCAAACCGGACGCTTATTCATGATTTACCGGAACGAAGTGACATGCACAAGCCGGTTGTTCCTGATGCCATAAAGAGTTGGCGTAACGCATCTCACACTACATTAAATGAATCTCCAATTGCGTTAGATCAAAATGAACAGAGCCGTTCAGTGGCAAGCATTACCGAAACCAATAGTACCTTGATCGGTGCCGATTTTTCCTTGCAATATTGGCAATCAGGAAAATTGGTCTGGCACACTTCTGTCCCCGGTAGCGCTTGGGCGGTTAATTTGAGTAAAAATGGCCGTTTCGCGTTGGCGGCTCTGGGGGATGGAACACTGCGTTGGTATGATGCAACCAATGGGCGAGAGTTACTCGCTTTGCTGATTAATACCGATGAGCGGTGGCTGGTTTGGACGCCTGAAGGATATTTTGATCACAGTGACGGTGCCGCTAGTCTGATGGGTTACCATATCAATCAGGGTAAGAAAGATAGTCCAAAATTTGTACTTTCCGAGCAAATTCACGAGCGGTTTTACCGCCCTGATCTTATAGACAAAACTATTACAGATTCTATTTCTGTGCCTACGGTGCCGGCCAGTCTCGATAACGCCAAAGCGGTTGTCGCTGAACATCATGCACCTTTAATAAGATTGGTGTCCTGGTGTACGTATGGTCAATGTACTGACGCGACCTCTCTGAGCGATATTCCACAGACTCGTAGTGTCGATTCGGCTGAAGTTATCTTGCGTTTTGCCTTGAAGGATGCCGGTGGAGGTATTGGTAATGTGGTTATTCGCCGTAATAAAGCGACTATTGCGACTCGTGCATTGATGAGTACTGAAACGACCAAAAATATAGCTGCTGAGGCTATCATTGAGGAAAAAGTGCTTTTGGAGCCTGGCGATAACTTAGTTACCGTTACCGCATTTGATGCCGATCAGACTATCGATGCCGGTGAGGCTATTCGACTTCCGTTGCATTACGATAAGGTAACACCTGATACGCCAACTTTGCACATCGTCAGTGTCGGTATTGATCGATATGCGGCCTCTGATAAGCTTCAAAAATTGGATAATGCTGTTAACGATGCCAAAGGCATCATTGACATACTCACTACTCATACTGAAGGCTTATTTGCGGCTGTTAAAACTATTGCCCTGTTAGATGAGCAGGCGGGACTTGCCAAAATTAAACAAGCTTTGGTTCAGGTGGGTAAAACGGCAAAGCCGAATGATTTGGTGGTTCTGTTTCTTGCCGGACATGGTATTTCGATAGACGGGCGCTATTATTTTTTACCTTATGACGCAAAATTGTCAGGCAATAATATTAAAGAGCAAATAAAAATGTCGGCGCTGACTCAAAAAAATCTATCAGATTTGCTTTCAGCGTTGCCCACCTCGAGGGTCGCAGTTTTGATTGATTCCTGTAATTCTGGTGCTTTTGCAGTGTTGGGCAGTGTGATGCAGAACGCTAACCAGCAACGTGCCTGGACGGGATCGTTAGCCCAAAATACCGGACGTTTTGTGTTGGCGGGGACCAGTAATGACCAGGAAGCACTGGATGGTATCAATGGTCACGGGGTTTTTACGGCTGTTTTGTTGGACGGACTTAATGGAAAAGCGGATCAGGAGTTGGGCGGTAATCGTGATAAGCGGATAAATATTGCCGAGTTATTAGCGTATACCCGACAACGGGTTCCAGAGGCGGCACGTAATATTTCACCTGCGCATGCTCAAAATGTCAGTGGCTTCTTTGCGGGCTCAGAGTTTTTTGATTTAACATTGTCAGCGCCTTAAATATTATTGATCATGCTCCTTAAAGCCTTTTAATACATGCCAAACCGAGCGCAGATTGGATTTTGGTTTATGTAAATGCCAGGTAATCAGCATTTCTTCAATAGCGGCAATCATGCATAGGACTGCCGCGATTTGGAAAGTCCAGATTGGGCCACCAAGAAACATTATAAACAAGGATGAGCCCATCGTAGCAGCGGCTATTTTCACTCCCCAAGTATGATAACTGGTAAAGCAACCAAACTTGTAGATACCTGCTGCAGCGGGTAGCAGACAGCTCGCTACGACAAGTACAACATAAAACAGCTCTCCTTTTACAATGTCAGGCCATAACCACCAACAGCTTTGTGCTATGGTTAAATAAGTGATGACATCAGCCCAGCTATCAAGAGTCGCGCCAAACTCCGAAACCTGGTCAGTTAGTCGCGCGGCCATACCGTCAAGTAAGTCAGTTAGAAAAGCCATCGCCAGGAGCACCATAAAGGCAATGGCATGGCCATGCCAGGCAGACCAAAGCAATAGTGGAGCCGCCACGAAACGAAAGCCGGTCAGCAGATTAGGCAAAGTTAATTTGGAGGCTGAGTTCATAAAATGAAGGAGGCTGTCAAGGGAGAATGGTCTGAAAGCGTATGCCAGGGAGCTTCGTCTAAACGTTCGCAGGCGATAGGAGTTAACCCCCGATAATAAATCCGATCCATTGTTAAAAAAGGCAGCCAGGATGGAAAGCTTCGTGCATAGCGTCCATGAGTTATGTGGAAAACTTCTTGTAAGCCCAGATGCTCATAAAACAAACGATCAGCTTGCCCTCGCCAGTCGTTAAAGTCGCCGGCTATAATCAGCGGGGCATCATGAGGAATATTGTTGTGAATATGAGACGATAGCTTGCTGAACTGTAAACGACGCTCCTTGCCGAGCAAACCAAAATGTATGCACACAATATGTATATCCTGCTTATTATCCAGTAGTTGGATGGTGCCATGCATCAGGCTGCGACTGGCCCAGGGAAAAGGTGAGACATTAATGTTTTCCAGAAGTTTAAAAGGAAATTTGCTCAGGATGGCGTTACCGTGATGCCCTCCATTGTAAACGGCATTTTTTCCGTAGGCGTGAAAAGGCCAGGTGCTACCAGCAAGAAATTCAAGTGGGGATAAAACTGGCCAGTCGACTATTTTTTTCTGATGACGATGATGTTCGCCTTGTATTTCCTGAAGAAACATTAAATCTGCATCGGCAGCTAGCAGCGCATCTCTGATTTGATGCAGGACAAAGCGACGATTGCCGGTGTTAAAGCCTTTATGGATGTTATAAGTTAATACCCGTATACCTTCATGATTCATAGTCAGAATTTAGTCAGTTTAAAAAGGCTGCTTTCTGATGTGCAGTCTGTAAAGTATAGGCGATATTAGTTCTTCGATAATAAAAAAGACAAACACAATCAGTATGATATCGCTGAATCTCAAGGCCAGGGGCGTTTTCAATAGTAGAATGGGTAACAAAGACTCCGGAACTGTATCGAAACCTCTGGCTCGACTGCTTTCAGTGCGTCCCATTCGCCGTTTGATAAAGCTTGCCAGTAGATCGCCGATCATTGTAAGGGAACCAAAGAACAAACCTGTTAACGCCGGGAATCCGCTTAAAACTGCAGCCAGGATTGTAAAGATAATGGCTGAGCAGCAGCCTCGCCAAGTTTTGGTATTCCCAAACAAGCGATGACCATCAGGCAGTTTTAAATGATTGTCCACGGGCCAAGCCCAACGTTTTCCCAGTACATTATTGATCAGTATCGGAGCACCATTGGCAATAACAAGTAATAGGGTAGTATGGATGATGCAATAAAAACAAACAGATGATGTCATATAGAATTCTCTGCTGTAAAAAGCTTTTTTTGAAATGTTATTATTTGAACATAGTTGGTAGTCTCTGTCGACTTAGATTGGTTTATTTTTAAAAACCTTTAGCAAGCACTGACGAAGCAGGTTACTTAAAAATAATGTAAAATGTTATAAAATTTCCAAGGCAAAAATCATTCCTTTTTTGCCGCTCACTTTAATAATGACGAGAAAATCATGATTGATAAAAAACTGCTCGATATTCTGGCCTGTCCACTTTGCAAGAGTCCCTTGATATATGATCAGTCTAAGCAGGAACTTATCTGCAAAGCCGATCGCATCGCTTTTCCTATTCGTGATGATATTCCCGTTATGCTTGAAGATGAAGCTCGTGAGTTATCTCTTGATGAAATCGACGCATTAAAAAAATGAGTCTACGTTTTAAAGTCGTAATTCCGGCTCGATTTGGTTCGACCCGATTACCTGGCAAACCGTTATTGAACATCGCCGGTAAACCGATGATCGCTCATGTCTGTGAACGGGCTAAAGAAGCTGAAGCCGATGAAATTATTGTCGCTACCGATGACCAGCGCATTTTTCAGGCGGTTAGTGACTTAGGTTTTAATGTGGTAATGACCCATGCCGAGCATCAAAGCGGCACCGAAAGAATCGCCGAGGTCGCAAGACTTTGCGGCTGGTCTGACAAAGACTTTATCGTTAATTTGCAAGGCGATGAACCGCTTATTCCTCCAGCTTATATTCGGGATGTTGCCTGTGCTTTGGCAGGTCAGCAGCAAGCCGGCATTGCGACACTCGCGGCACAAATTATTGATCCTGAAGAAATTTTTAATCCAAATGCGGTAAAAGTGGTTTTAAATCATGCCGGTTATGCGCTTTATTTTAGCCGTGCTCCCATTCCCTGGGAAAGGGATGCCTTTACTCAATTAAATAAACAACCATCGGGCAAGCTTCCTTATCTTAGACATATTGGTATGTATGCTTATACGGTTGATTTTTTAAACCGTTACTGTAAATGGCAGCCTTCAGTACTGGAGTCGGTTGAGTCCTTGGAACAATTAAGAATACTCTGGCAGGGCGAAGCTGTTTTCGTTCAAACGGTTGACAAAACACCAGCAGCCGGGGTCGACACCCACGAAGATTTGCTGCGGGTAGAACAAGTATTACTCTCGAATCATTAGTCTTTTTGGTGCTGTTTGCATTTGACAGAGCTTATTATTAACAGTACCTTGGACAACAACTTTAACTTTCACATCAACACTGGTTTTTTTAAGAGCTGTCAATGGAACAATTTCATAGAATAAGTCGTTTACCTCCCTACGTTTTCAACATTGTTAATGACTTAAAAGCCAAGGCTCGCGCGGCCGGAGAAGATATTATCGACTTTGGCATGGGTAATCCCGACCAAGCCACGCCCGAACATATCGTCCAAAAATTGATCGAGTCCGCACAGCGTCCTGATACGCATCGCTATTCGGTTTCCAAAGGGATACCCAGATTAAGGAAAGCGATTTGTTCTTGGTATAAAAATCGTTTTGACGTTGATTTGGATCCGGATACTGAAGCCATCGTAACTATTGGTTCAAAGGAAGGCTTGGCGCATTTGGCACTTGCGACCTTAGGTCCTGGCGATGTCGTGCTGGTGCCTAATCCTGCTTATCCGATACATCCCTATGGTGTGGTGATTGCCGGTGCCGACCTTAGGCATGTGCCGATGGTGCCAGGCGGAGATTTTTTTGAAGAATTGCAAAAAGCCATTAACGATTCCTGGCCCAAACCAAAAATGCTGATTCTGAATTTTCCGGGCAATCCTACCAGTCAATGTGTAGAGCTGGATTTTTTTGAAAAGATTATCGCCGTCGCCAAAGAACATAAAATCTGGGTCGTACAGGATATAGCTTATGCGGACATCGTTTTTGATGGCTATAAAGCACCGTCAATACTTCAGGTCGAAGGCGCAAAAGACATTGCGGTTGAATTTTTCTCGCTGTCAAAAAGTTACAACATGCCTGGTTGGCGTGTGGGTTTTATGTGTGGGAACAGAGAGTTGGTTTCAGCTTTGGCGCGAATTAAATCGTATCTTGATTATGGAACCTTTACGCCCATCCAAATTGCCGCGATTGCGGCTCTTGAAGGCCCGCAGGAATGCGTCGCAGAGATTGCCGAGATGTATCGTAAAAGACGTGATGTGTTATGCGATGGCTTAACGGCTGCGGGTTGGCCGGTCGAGAAACCGAAAGCGACCATGTTTGTGTGGGCAAAAATTCCCGACGCTTATTTGACTATGGGTTCGTTGGAGTTTTCCAAGAAATTGCTGGCGGAAGCTAAAGTCGCGGTTTCTCCGGGCATTGGCTTTGGACAACATGGCGATGATCATGTCCGCTTCGGTCTTATCGAGAATGAACATAGAACCCGCCAGGCCGTTCGCGGCATACGCCTTATGATGAAGAAAGACCAGGTTGTTTAAACGGGTCAATAATTTTTTAACTGGAGTTTGATTTGAAACCGGTAAAAGTAGGTGTTTTGGGATTAGGGACTGTCGGTGGCGGTACCGTTAATGTATTGAAGCGAAATGCGGACGAAATTGCCCGTCGTGCTGGTCGTGAAATAACGATTACCCGGGCCTCGACAAAAGATTTAAGCAAACCACGAATTTGTGACACGCAAGGCATCATCCTAACGACCGATCCTTATGAAATCATCAACGACCCGGAAATTGAAATTATTCTGGAATTGATAGGTGGTGCCGGGGCAGTCAAAGACATGGTGTTAAAAGCCCTGGATAATGGCAAACATGTCGTTACCGCCAACAAGTCATTGATTGCGTTGCACGGCAATGAGATTTTTGCCAAAGCCAGTGAAAAAGGCGTGATCGTAGCCTTTGAAGCCGCTGTTGCCGGTGGTATTCCAATCATTAAAGCGATACGCGAAGGTTTAAGCGGCAATCAGATTGAATGGCTGGCTGGCATTATTAACGGTACCGGCAATTTCATTCTGACTGAAATGCGAGATAAGCAGCGCAATTTTGCTAATGTTTTAAAAGAAGCACAAGCCTTGGGTTATGCGGAAGCCGATCCGACTTTTGATGTGGAAGGCATTGATGCAGCTCATAAACTGACTATTTTGGCGTCTATTGCTTTTGGTATCCCATTACAGTTTGACAAGATTTATACGGAAGGCATTTCTGAAATAACTCGGGCCGATGTTAAATATGCGGAACAACTGGGTTATCGCATCAAGCATTTGGGTATTGCACGAAAAACGTCGGATGGTATCGAATTAAGGGTGCATCCGACCTTGATTCCTGAGCGACGATTGATTGCCAACGTCAATGGCGTCATGAATGCGGTTTTGGTTAAAGGCGATGCTGTCGGGCCAACACTTTATTACGGTGCCGGAGCCGGTGCCGATCCAACGGCTTCATCGGTCGTCGCCGATGTGATTGATGTGGTCAGAGCTTTGACCTCCGATCCCGGAAATCGCGTCCCGCATTTGGCTTTTCAGGCAAATGCTCTGGTTGACATTCCGGTGTTGCCAGCTGAACAGTTTACAACTTCTTATTATTTAAGGCTAAAAGCAGAAGATAAACCGGGGGTTTTGGCTGAAGTGACGAGGATTCTAGCCGATCATCAGATCAGCATTGAAGCCATCAGTCAGAGAGAACCGTTAAAAACCAAAAAAACAGTATCGATCATCATGCTGACACAAATCACCCTCGAAAAAGAAATGAACGCCGCTATCGCTGAAATCGAAGCATTAACTACCGTCACAGGTAAAGTCACCCGCATTCGTCTGGAAACTTTAGGATAATTTAATAACATGTCTACACACAAACACCACACCGGCTTGATTGAACGTTACAGAGACCGTCTGCCGGTCAGCGCAAACACCCGTATTATCAGTTTAAACGAAGGCAATACGCCGCTGATTGAATTGCAAAATATTCCCCGTTTGATAGGCAAGTCGGTCAAAATTTATGTTAAATATGAAGGATTGAATCCGACCGGGTCTTTTAAAGATCGCGGAATGACCATGGCGGTTACCAAAGCCGTCGAAGAAGGCAGTCATGCGATTATCTGTGCTTCAACCGGTAATACTTCAGCCGCAGCCGCAGCCTATGCCGCGCGTGCCGGAATTAAAGCATTCGTGTTAATACCCGACGGTAAAATTGCTCAAGGTAAACTGGCGCAAACGCTCATGTACGGCGCGGAAATTATTCAGATTAACGGTAACTTTGATAAAGGCATGGCTTTGGTAAAAGAAGTCGCCGAACAGGCGCCAGTCACCATCGTTAACTCGATTAATCCCTATCGAATTGACGGACAAAAAACCGCCGCTTTTGAAATTGTCGATGATTTGGGTTTTGCCCCCGATTATCATTGTTTACCGGTCGGCAATGCAGGAAACATTACGGCTTACTGGAAAGGCTATACCGAGTATGCCACAACCCGTGTGTGCAGTACTCGTCCGGTGATGTGCGGTTATCAGGCTGCCGGAGCAGCACCTTTTCTGGCCGGTCATCCCATTGAAGACCCCGAAACCATCGCCACTGCAATCCGTATTGGTAATCCGCAATCCTGGGATTTTGCCTGGGCGGCGCAAAAAGAATCCGGCGGTTGGTTTGACAAGTTCACCGACGAACAGATTTTGGCCGCCCAAAAAATGCTGTCACAATTTGAAGGCATCTTTTGCGAACCGGCCTCTGCAGCCTCGTTAGCCGGAGCCTTGCAGGACATCGGTTCAGGAAAAATCCCTGAAGGCAGTACCATTGTCTGCACCTTGACCGGCAATGGCTTAAAAGATCCTGATGTTGCAATTGCACAATGCGCCGCTGCACATCCTGTGACCATTGAAGCCAGTCTGGATGCGGTTAAGCGGGCTATTTTGGATTGTTTGTAGAGTTAAGAAGTCCAGTAGGGCGTGCTGCGCGCGTGATTTTTCGAGTCTGATAATTTAATCGAGGATTAAAAACCTAACTATTTAAATTTTCTTAAAGAATGGGTTAGCAATTTAATAGATATAATGTGCTGAAACCGGAGATCACCCCATGTTTGAACTTTTTTTCATTTTGACTACATTTTTCATTGATTTTTGTGTTTTTCGATTGCTTTAGTGGTTATCAAAGTCTTCAGAGCGTAAATACGAATATTGTGATGAGAATGAAAATGTTGATGTTGGGTTTGATGACAGCTCTCAGTCAGACAGTCAGAACAACAATGAAACTGACTATGCTTTTGATGAGAACCTTAAAGATTTAAAAAATAATGTTACAAAATGTCTGGAAGCTCTTGGATTAGGTGACAATGCATCCTCTAGCGAAATAAAAGCCGCTTTCAAGAAGAAAATCAACGGATATCATCCAGATAAAGTTAGTGGGCTTGGGGATAGACTGAAAAAGGTTGCTGAGGAAGAATCAATTTTGTTGAATGTCGCTTACCAAACACTTAAGAAGAAAGGTTTTTGTTAATCTCGCAGATACTGTTTTAGCCGAGAAGGATATTTACTTTTTCTAACAGCTAAATAGGGGCCAATATGAAGCTACAAGTTGTCATTCATCCAGCTGAAGAGGGTGGGTTTTGGGCAGAAATCCCAGGTTTTTCAGGTTGTGTTTCAGAAGGTGAAACCTTAGAAGAAACACTTTTCAATATCAAAGAATCGGCAGAAGGCTGGCTGGATGTTGTTGCCATGCGCACAAAAAACAACAGCAAAATACAAGTTGCTGAAATTGAGTTATGAAGTCTGTCTCAGGGAAGGTTTTTTGTAAGTTGCTGCAACTATATGGCTGGCAATTGCAACGAATACGCGGTAGCCATCATATCTATGCGCATCCAGATAAAATGGAGATCCTGACTTTCTCTGTAAATGCCAATCAGGATTTGAAAATAGGTACATTAAGTAAATTACTTAAAGATGCAGGTTTAACAGAGCAAGATTTATAGTTAAGTAACCCTAAGCTAAGTTTACGGTTAACTTGGTGTCTTCATGGTAAATTTTTACAAAATACAAAGCCGGCATAAGTCGGCTTTTTTGTTGGGAAATAAATGTATTATCAGAGTGTTAAAAAATTAATCGTTACCCGTCCGGTGACCAAAAAACGCGTTAATCTGGGTGAAATGCATCCGCTATTGGAACGTATTTTTGTAGCGCGTGGCTTAACGTCGATAACGGAACTAGACCGGACGCTCGCCAAATTACCTTCGCCGTGGTTATTGTCGGGCATGGAAGACATGGTGGGGCATTTAATTACAGCAATTAATCAAAAGCAACGGATTTGCATAGTCGCCGATTTTGATGCCGATGGCGCAACTAGTTGTGCCTTAGCCATTAAGGGCTTGCAATTGCTGGGGGCAGTGGAGGTTTCTTTTGTTGTGCCCAATCGTTTTGAATATGGCTATGGCCTGACGCCTGAAATTGTTGAACTGGTCAAGCTGCAAAATCCTGATGTGCTAGTTACCGTTGATAACGGCATTTCCAGCATAGACGGCGTCAGAGTAGCCAAAGAACTGGGCATTAAAGTCTTGATTACCGATCACCATTTGCCGGGTCATGAATTGCCGCTTGCCGATGCGATTGTTAATCCCAATCTGGCTGACGATCAATTTCCCGGCGGTGCCCTGGCCGGTGTCGGTGTCATGTTTTATGTGTTGATGGCGTTACGTAGCCGGTTAAGAGAGCAGAACTGGTTTGAGCAAAACCAGGTGCCAGAACCGAATTTAGCCCAGTTGCTGGATTATGTTGCCTTGGGTACGGTCGCCGATGTAGTGGCGCTGGATCAGATCAATCGGGTCTTGGTTCATCAAGGTTTACTTAGAATACGTACCGGCCGTTCGCATCCAGGCATCAATGCGCTGATTGAGGTTGCGGGTAAAAATCAGGCAGCCATTTTTGCCACGGATTTGGGATTTGCACTCGGTCCACGGCTTAATGCAGCAGGGCGGATGGATGATATGTCCCTGGGCATTCAATGTTTGTTGACTGATGATCCAAAGTTGGCTAAAGACATGGCCTTGCAACTTGACGAGTTAAACAACGACCGACGCGAAGTTGAAGGCCAGATGAAAAATGAGGCCATGATTTTATTAAGCGAGATGAAACATCTTGACGAGCACCATTTGCCAGCCGGTGTGTGTTTGTTCGACGCAAACTGGCATCAAGGTGTGATTGGTATTTTGGCGTCTCGCATTAAAGATCAGTTGCATCGTCCCGTTATCGCATTCGCACCTGCCGGAAAAGATGAGATTAAAGGCTCGGCACGTTCAATTCCCGGCGTCCATATTCGTGATGTTTTAAGCGATATTGCTGCTTTGCATCCCAAATTGCTCAGTAAGTTTGGTGGTCATGCCATGGCGGCCGGTATGAGTTTGAAGATGCATGACTATCCGCCATTTGCCCTGGCTTTCGACGAAATGGTCAGAAAACGCTTGGCAACGATTGATCTGGAACAAAAAATCTATTCCGATGGCGAGCTGACTGAAAATGAGATGACGCTTGATTTTGCGGAGTTATTGCAAAACGCGGGAACTTGGGGGCAGGAGTTTCCCGAACCGGTATTTGACGGGGTTTTTGATGTGATTCAGGCGCGAATTGTCGGGCAACGGCATCTTAAGTTAGTACTTAGGAAACCATTGGGTAACCTGTTAATCGATGCGATTGCTTTTTATGTGGACAAACCTGAGAACTGGTTGGGTTTACGTAACATAAAAGCGGTTTACAAACTCGATATTAATGAATTCAGGAGCAATCGCAGTGTTCAATTTATAATTCAATACTTTGAAAAAATATTGTGAAAATGGACAATGAGTTTCAGTGTAAGCTCAATTAACTGAAGAAGAGTATTGGTTAATCCAAATTATTTTGACATGCTTGCCGGTATCAAACCCTATAAATTATAGCTAATAGTTCAATATGCGGTGTTTTTCTACTAGAAAGGGGATGGCGCTATTTATTAATAGCTATTAAACTATGGTTATTAACGCAATAACGTGGACGCTAATGTCGTATATTAAAATAACCTCGCCATCACCAGTATTTCTATTTTTACCTTTGTCTTTAAAGGTTATAGTGGCTAGGAAACATCTTTACTGGGCGATAGTTAAGAATCTTAGGTCAGAGGATGTTATTTAATTCGTCTATAGGGCTTTAAAGTTCGAGCAACACTTAACATCGAAAGCAACTACAAAGCGGTCAACCTGCGCACGGAGCGGGAAGCGGACGGTTCGGACGACTTGACCTTTTTTTAATCGACACTTTTTAACTCTTTTTACAGGCTATAAGCGATGGCAAAAACAATAATGATCGTAGACGACTCCGCTTCGATGCGACAGGTAGTCAGCATTGCCCTCAAGGGCGCCGGTTATGAAGTCATCGAAGCCTGTGACGGCAAAGATGCCTTAAGCAAGC
>CAILCX010000063.1 GCA_903832775.1 uncultured Methylobacter sp.
TCTGTACCTTGCCACTGGCAGGAACAGTCTTTACATAAAATATCAAGGATGCCTTGGCAATATCATTACTGGTAATGCCTGCAGGCAAAGTAGAGACGTCAAAATTTAGCAGTCCTTTGCTCTTTGTATTTATGTTAATGACAGTTGAGCTACCGTCATTAGTGGCCACAAGATTTGTGTCTGCAATGATTGGCAAGGATACCGCATTAGCGGCAAGAGGATTCAAACCAATTGCCAGCAGTAATGCCGCAGGAAGTAATTTTAGTTTCATAGGATGTGCCAGAGTGTAAAAATCAGAACTTTCATTTTTCCAAGCTTCGCGGAGATTAATCCGTTCCAGTTCTCCAAGTATTGGATTCATAATGTTGATTGATGACGCTGGGTAGTTGATTTGGTATTTCTGCGTGAGAATCCAATAAATCCTGCCATTGCAGTTCCGAAGAGCCATATTGCCGATGGAATTGGTACAGGTGCTATATTTAGAGATGATGACGAGTACCCGCAAGTCATGCAACCAACATCTCTAGAAAAAATCACTGACTCACCGGTACTTCTAGTAAATGGCGTGTAAACATTCCCATTTTTAATAAACTGAATAAAACTAAGATTTAATGATTCCGATCCCACGCAAGATAAACAACCATTGAAAGCGACATCTCCAACTATTATTGGGTGAGTGGGATAGATCATACTGAACATGCCATTGATATAAATCTTATCTTGGAAATATGTGTCGCCTGTGAGAGAGACAAAGGAATTGGATAATGGACTAGAGGAGACTTTGTCAAACCAAATCCCTATTGAATTGTTAATATCATATGTTTGAGGATATTGAAAGAGTTGATTTGTATAAACAGTATTGGCACCGAAAGACACCCATAAGGCTCCTGTACTTGTAGATGAAGGATCAAGGTTATATTTAATCCAAAACTCGTTGATGCTACCCCCGATCTGCCTGCCAAATACCGATACATTTGTAGCAATATTTCTTTGATACCAACGATCAGAGTTGCTGTCTACAACCCCAGATGTAATGTTTGTTGACGCTAAATTTGCCGCTACCCTATCTGGGGCTGAAATAAGGAAGTCACTAAGTGAGATATCGGGACCTGTATACGAACTAGTAAGGCTGGCCTGTGAAATTCCGGAGAAGAGAATTCCTAATATCAATATAACTGCCATTTTGGTTTGTTTAAATCTAATCACTGTATTCTTCTCTGGTATTCATGAAATTCGGGGATTATGTATATAATCTTGCAATGCATTCTAAAATTATCTTCGTAGTACCGCTTATTCTTGACCCTCAACACCATGCACCTGAAATACTTGTTTTGGCGCATTAATACCGAAAGTGGGAGAAGTCCATCCCATTGCCTTAATGTGTTATTTTATGGTAGCGGTATGGGGTATTGCCCTATCGTGCTTTTATTGAGAAGGGTGTTGGATAGATACTTAAATCTTCAATTAGTATTAAACCACTAGAAGGAATCACTGTTACTAAAGTTGGGAAAAAGGAACCACCATACAAATCTTGTGTTTGATTTCCACAGTTAGTTCCTAAATAGCCAGGACTATGCATACTGTTTGCTGTAATATTAACAATTTGAGTTGTATCTAACTTATAAAGTTTATTTGAATAAACAGTGGCCGTAATAATTTGGCTTGGAAATGGATTTAGATTTAGATTTAGATTTGTAAAGTTAGGTGCTCCATAGTATGCGGTCCCAGAACAATCATTACTTGTAAAATATGTTTGATTAGTAGATGCAATGTAATTATTTATCGTTGTAAATCCAGTAGAAGTAACAGGTACTTGATAAAAATTTTTATTAATCTCTAGAATTGTAGAGGATGAAGAAAAAATATAAGGCCCAATAATATTATTATTCGCATCTAATAACACATAGCCACTACTTGGGCCAGTAGCTCCCACAGGACCAGCTGCACCAGCCAACCCGATCGGACCTTGTAATCCAGTGTCACCTTTAGAGCCAGCAACACCCTGCAAACCTTGAGGCCCAGCTTTTCCTTGTGGTCCTGCAGGTCCAACTGATCTTGTATTATTTTTCGGGTTTGATTCTCCCTTCTCAACCGCGAATGCACTGGAAACAGTCATCCCCAATATTAGGGCAATTGATAGCGGTGTTCTCAAAAAATCATGTCTCATAAAATGCTTCGCTGTTATATTTGAAGTTAAGGAAATAAAAAATCAACCCAGTAAACATGATAGAAATATACCTACTGTAATCCATATATTACAATTATAAGTCAATCACATAGAGAGCATTTTACAAAAATCTTGCATGGATAGTATGTTCAGTTGCCATATTTGTCAAACATTGACTACGTGCCTGTACGCAATTACTTCAAAAAAATGTGGGTAATTGATTGAAATACAGAGGAAATTGAAAAATCATTTCTAATTCTTTCTATTGGAAATGGAAGCAATAGAGGGATGGATTTGAGAATGGTGCAGGTTTCTGTCCGGAGAATAATGACCACTCCCACAAAATTGATTGCGATGATCTTAAAAATGATATCCGGTATATATAAGTGTTGATACGTAATTATTGCATGACTGAATCCGGAATTCTGCGTCTGCAAGAAGGAACTCCGGATTCAATTGTTCTATCGACTTGGATTCGTGGTTAGTCTAATTGAACTATTGGAACAATCCCCTGTATTTACAACACCTAGAAAGGCATTCAGTTCAACTTTACATTTTTCTATGTTGAGGCCATTTGCGCCATCACTTGAGATATTTGTTACGTATGGACCTGCTGTTGTACAGCCAGATAAAAGAGCCATAATAAGACTTGCCAATATAATTTTTTTCATTATTTCATCCTAATTTCTTGGTTATTTTTGAAGTAAAACACTTCATGATTCTGATTAATACCATAGAACTTAATATATTAATAATATAATATATCGATTGGTTCACAGATTTTTTGTGTAACTGCCAGTAGGATAATGTTCAGTCACTTGATATTTTATTAATGTTACTTTCCTTCTCCTTGGCTATGCCACTCAAAGTGCCCCAATGATCATACAAAATATCATCGGGGTATTTTTTTGCCCCCCCTGTGTATTTCAATTATTCTGCAAAATAACTGATATTAGTTATTGACAAAGAGAAATGCTGACGCAGTATTCTATAACTTACACACAAAGTAATATTTTGACAATGGTACTGTCACAGAACATTCACAAATGACCTGTAAGCGCCACATTTCATCCCTAAGTCATTGATTCTTAATTTGGAATGCAATTGGCCAAAATGTGACCAAGTTAACAAACTTCAATGAAAATTATGTAGTTAGTGAATCACACAATACATTATGCACAGAGTTATCCACAGAAATTGTGAGTAACTTTGTAAACCTATTGGTAGTCATATGCTTACGGGCGATACCTTCAGTATTTTCTGTATTAAAATTATGTTTATTGCAGTTTCTTCTGTATGGCAGTGCCAAGGCATGCTTCACATAGGCAGTAATTTCCGGCATCAATTGGCATGATGTTTGGATAGTCTGTACACCAACATGATTCACCATCGGTGTCGACACCCTATTAAATATCATCCTTTATTACATCCATGTGGAATCAACCATGATGCAGAAGGTTTGTCATGTTTGGCATAGGCGGCAACAGGAATTTTCTCACCGGTAATACGTTCAATTTCATCCACAGTCACTAAATACCGATCAAGATTCTTTCTGGTGGCATCCGGTGTTTTGACGCCATGTGACTGAACAAAATAATCATCTGCCGGATCTTGGTTCATTGGACGACCTGATTTAGTTTACCTTTACCTGACCATTCATTAGCATCGGCAATAGCCAGTCGCGGAGTTCGGATAGGGTTTGATTTTCCTTATTACAAACTCTTATTTTTGAAAAATATGGTTCGACTATTTTATTGAAATGCTGAATAACAAATTTCTCAGGAATATCAATTTTAACTGAATATACAAAATTGCGATTAAGACCAGGTACAGCTGAGCCAGATTCAACATCCTTGAAATTGCTTCGTAACAACAAAAAATAGTGTAGAAAAAGCGAATTCACATTTAACTTGTCTTTTACATAAAAGGAAGTGTCAATAGGATAAAAGTTGTCTTCCACCCAAACTACAGCACCGGCAGTTCCTTTTCTACCAACCACGATCCCCGGTCCTTCAACCAAATATTCATTATGATAGCCAACGACCCCATTAGAACCAAGAACAGGATAACCATTCCCTGACCGATCTTCATTTTTTAAAGGCTTTCCGTATTCCAGACTCAGAATGTCACCCAATATGCCATCCTCCCACACCTCAGGAATATCCCTTTTCAGTTCCTCATTCCAAACCATTTTGCCGCCACTGGTTTTGTAGGGTTTGCCGTCTTTGTCAGGAAATTCAAACTGCACAAACCAATAGTCATAAAGCGTTTTCGCCATCGCTTCCAATTCGGAATTGATACGGTTATTGAGTTCTATTTTGGAATCTATCAGGAATAAACAATCTGCCAGTGGTTTTTGAAATTCTGGCTGGATATAAGGAACAATGATTTCATGCAAGTCATTTCTATTAACTCCTGGCACGGTACTTTTATCTGATGTCTTTAAATTGCCAAGGCATTTCATTAGGAAATAGACATATTTTGGGTAATTACCTTTAAAATCGGTCACATAAAGCGCCGTATTATGGGGCCAGTATCTCTCGTTAATATAATACATTTGACCCAAAGTACCGTATCGACCGGTAACTAATCCTTCGCCTTCAACTTTGTATTCTGAATGATAACCCGATATACCAGAAGAACTTATTATCGGATACGCGCCTTCTATACGATTATAAGACGGGAGATCGTAACCTCTTTTCAAATTTACAATATCCCCCAGTCGTTTTGTAGTTACTCTATTCATACTTTATCAATCCTTCGCCCTGTTTTCCAAACCATCAATGCAAATCCCGTAGGGGCAATCCCTTGCGGTTTTCACAACGCCCCTACGATAGTCGGTTATTTCATTCATAGGTCAACCCCGCCAATTGCTTGTTAACCTCAACCTTAAAAACCTTAGTAAACACCCATGCCATCATATCCATTTACCCTCCGCATCCAGCCAATCACGTTGTAATTCTTACTCATTTTTTTCACTTTTTTATTGCTCGGTAATTGTGCAACAGGCTGTTGCACAATTACCGAGCAAAACTTATCCATTCTGTTGCTGATTTGTCCAACAGCTTGCTGGACAATTTTAGACTGATGCTCACTCATCGGCATCCCCTACTGTTAACTGTTGTTGGATTTCTTCCTGTTGTAACAACCGATCCAGTTGCTGGCTAAGCAGGTCTTTGTCAGGCAAGTAAAGCAGGTATTTTGCCAGTAGGATTTTGTTGGTAATACTGGCAGTGGCGTATTCCACCAAGAAATGATCTTTGTAGGCCCCCAACACTATGCCTACCGGTTGATTATCACCTTCAACGTTTTCTTCTTTTGCAAAGTAATTGAGGTATAAATTCATCTGACCAATATCTTGGTGGCTAATTGCGCCCCGCTTTAGGTCTATAACGACAAAACACTTCAAGATACGATGGTAAAACAGTAAATCGGCATAAAAATGTTTACCCCCAATACTCATGCGATACTGGCGAGCAATAAAGGCAAAACCTTTACCTAGCTCCAAAATAAAATATTGCAGATGGTCGATTATTTTTTGTTCTAATTGGGTTTCGGTGAGCGTGTGGTTTTGAGGAATATTTAAGAACTCCAGTACAAAAGGTTCTTTGAGCAAATCTTCTGGTTTTTGTAGCTCATTCCCCTGATTCGCCAAGCGCAAAACTTCGTCTTTATTTTTGCTTAAGGCCAAACGATGAAACAGCATGCTTTTCATTTGCCGTTTCAGCTCGCGCACACTCCAATTTTCTAGTGCGGTTTGTCGAGTGTAAAAGCTGACTTCTAAGGGTTCGTCAGCCTTGAGAATCTCAAAATAATGGCTCCAAGTTAATTTGTGAGACAGCGTCTCACTATTTTGAAAATTCAAATATAACTTGCGCATGTAATAGATATTTGACCGACTAAAGCCTTTGCCATGCAGTGCACTTAAGTCTTTCGATAATCGGTCTAACAAGCCACTACCGTATTCCGCTTTTTCATTCCCGCCTTGTTCATATTCGACAATATATTGACCAATGTGCCAATAGGTTTGCACCAGGAGGGTATTAACTGCCTGAGCGGCTTGTTGTCTGGCCGTATGCAATAGTTGCCCAATGCCTTGCAATAAGCCGGGGTAGTTTTCTTGAGACAGCGAACTATTCATATCTCAATCCTGCCAACTGTGTTTTTATCTCTGTTTCAAGTTGAGCGGATTCTTTAAACAGCGCATCCAGATGAGTCGTAAACCCTGTCATTTTGGTAGCAAACTGTTCTGGCGTAATATCGGTATAGTCGATCTTTACCTCAAAATATTGACCGGCACTAAACGAGCAGTTTTTAGCCTGTATATCTTCATAAGAAACCACGACAGTAAAATCTTCTACTGTTTCGTGCTTATTGAAGGTGTCGATGATCAGTTGCTCTTCTTCAGATGACAACAGTGTTTTCTGGTTCTTGCCCTCTTTAACTTTGGTGCCCAATTTAGACGCATCCATTAATACAATGTCGCCTTTGGTATTGGTTTTATCAATAAACAAAATGGAGACATTGGTGCCGGTGGTGGCAAATATATTGCTGGGCATGGACACCACACCTCGCAGCATTCTGGAATCGACCAGTTTTTCGCGTATTTTCTTTTCGATACCGCTTTGTGCGGTAATAAAACCGGTAGGCACTACGATGGCGGCTTTACCTTTTGCGGATAAGGAAAACATGATGTGCTGGATAAAAAGCAAGTAAATGGACATCTTGTCTTTATCTTTATTGGGTACATTGGGAATACCGGCAAAAAATCGTTCTTTATTCTGCGGTTTATCGAGATCAGCAATATAGTCGCTAAAATCTAGTTTAAACGGAGGATTTGAAACAACGTAATCGAAGGTCATCAGTTTTTCGCCCACTTTGTGGTGCGGTGATAACATGGTGTTACCTTGAATGATATTCTGTATGGAATGCACCAGATTATTCAAGATCAAATTCAGGCGCAGCATGCTACTACTCTTCTGCGAAATGTCCTGCGAGTAGACGGTACAGTTTTCTTCGCCAATGGCATGGGCTAAAGTCATCAGTAACATGCCAGAACCGGCTGCACAATCGTACAAGGTTACATCAGTGACTTTTTCATCGACCAAAATATTGGCTATGATGATTGAAACGGCATGCGGACTGAAATATTCGGCATATTTACCGCCACCGTCTTTATTGTAATCTTTAATCAGGTATTCAAAGATGGTCGCGAAAAAGTCGAATTTCTGACTGAAAATTTGTTCAAAACTAAAGTTCACCAAGGGATTAATGATGGCCCTGCAGAAATCATCGCGTTGTGAACTGTCGGTGATGTAATTACTTAACTCATTATCGAATAAGGTGATTTTTGCGCCTGTGCCGGTTTTAACAGAGAAAATGTCGTTATTAAAAATCGCAATATCGCGCAAGGTATCATCAAAGAACCGGGCAAAGTCTTCTTTATTTTGATTGTTGTGCAGATTTGAAAGGTAATGCTCGCGTTTGAGTTTGGCACTGTCAGGACTCATGCGCATCAATAACCGCTCATATTGACTGTCCGAGTAGTTTGCAACTTCCTGTTCCCAATTTACCGCATTTTTTAGGTTTGGATCTGCCAATTTGACTTCATAGCCAAATTTATCGTTCATGAATTTATACAGGAATACCTGGGTGATGATTTTAAACTCATTGCCATCGTTCCCCAGTCCATAGGAGGTACAAACGCCTTTCAGGTTATCAATCAGTTCTTTTGTTTGTACCGTAAAATCTTGTCTTACCATGCAGAATGTCCTTGGTATTCGTTAATGTATTCTTTTACCAAACAATTATTAATGTACTTGGCGGTTTCCGGAGCCAGCTCTATTTTAGAGTTGTCGAAATTATCAAAGACCATATTCATCATCAGTCCCTGAAAGTAATTTTCGTTGTCCAATAGTTTTTTATTGATCAATATTCTATCGTCTGCCTGTTTCTTAATATCCAAGAGCGTTGCGCCTAGTTCACTCTCTTTTTTGGCAATATTGCCTTTTTCAAGGATACGTTTATGGATGCGGGCATATTTTGCATCGTTTTCATATTTGGCTTTAAGCAGATTATTCTTCCTGTTGAGTTCGGTTCCTGTGTCCAAGATGTGTTGCAAGGCATTAATATTATGCTTCATGTCTTCTTGGGTTATTTCATCCAGATTTTTTTTGTTAAATAGCCGTTTCAACTCATCGTATAAGGAAACAAACTCGGGATCTTTGGGGTCAAAATTGCCGTTTAAGGTTTCTCGCGTTTTTCTTAAGATATCTTTGAGTTGATCGGCTATGACCATTTCCGCTTCTGATATTTTGCGGAACATGAACAGCACGTTTTCCAAGGCGACATTCAGCAGATTGGTAGTATCGACATTGTTTTGTACCGACTCTTTAAGATTCAGCAGTTCCAAATGGTGGGCCGTTTCGTTGTAGAGTTGGTTCAGTTTTTTAAAATCTACTGTCTCCAGCATGTCGAAGTGACCGGACAGACGGATAACGTTGTACAGATTCTTGGCGTTTTCCAAAGCTTTTTTAATCTCCAATACCGTTTTCCGGTCATCGATCTGGCTAATTTGCTGAGAAAAGTGTTCGGCATTAGCGAGGTCGTAATGAAATAGGCGGTCTTGAATATCACTGATTTCTGCCGCTATTTCTTCCTTGGATTTAAACAGGTGGGTGTAATTTTGCATTTCATCACCCAACTCGTCTTGCAGTTCGGCAAAATAGGCTTTGTTTGTGGTATCAAATTCTTTGCGTATGTCGGCAAAGTCGACCACATAACCATATCTGAATTGCTTGTAGGGGCGATTGACCCGCGTGAGGGTTTGCAGCAAATTATGACTTTTAATAATTCGCCCGATGTACAATTTTTTGAGTCGCTTGGCATCAAAACCAGTCAGTAGCATATTGTAAACAAACAGCAAATCAATGTTACCGGCTTTAAAATCTTCGACTTCCTGTTTACGGTCTTCTCTACTGCCGACATCATGCAATATTAAAGATGCGGTCAGGGTTGTATTGTGGCTATTTTGATAATGATTATATTCGGCAGACGGTTCTGCCACCTTGGCAAGCAGTGGTACTGCTTCAATGGTTTTTTGGGCAGGATTGTATTTGCTGATAAAAATTTCAAATAACTTTCTGGCCTGATCTGAACTGTCACAAACCACCAGACCACCAATCGTATGGTCACCAAAACGGATTCTGCTGTTTATAAAGTCATCAACAATATAATCCAGCATCGGTTCGACAAACTTCTCATGGGCATAAATGAAACGTTTGTCGGCATTGCCTTTTAAAATTTCCACTTCTTTTAAGGCTTGCTGCAATTGAATTTTGTACTGTGTCTCAATGCCTTCACGGATCAGTTTTAGGGTGTAGCCATCGGCAATGGACGCATTGTAATAATATTTGTGGATGTAATCGCCAAAAGTATCCGATGACCGTCTATCGTTGGCAATAAGGGGCGTTCCAGTCAAGGCAATGAAATTGGCATTGCGATCTGAATTAATAAGATTAGCCAAAAAACTGCCGGTTGGATTGTAGCTCCGGTGCGCCTCATCTAAAAAATAGATCCTCTGGGTATTGATATCGTAGTCACTGACGTTCAGTAGTTCAGAATCATCGGCAAACTTTTGAATATTGACGACTGTAATTTCTTTCTTGCCGGATAGATTGTGGATGGCCTGTTTTAATCTAAAGTTCTTGACCAGCTCTTCTTTTGAGTTAACGGTGTGTACTATCAAACCACGACTGGTAAATTCCCTTTTTGCCTGATTCAACAGATCAATGCGGTCAACAATAAAATAGAATTTAGGCACGATGGATTTGTGCCGGTAATAATCGGTTAAATAGGGGACGTTATAAAACGAAAGAGCTGTTTTTCCACTGCCCTGAGTATGCCAAATAATGCCTTTTTTGATGCTATTTTCAAAGGTTCTTTCAATGGCTTTGGTGGCAAAGAGCTGCGGATAGCGCATGATATGCTTCTCTACACCATGAGATTCCTGCACATAGGCAATGCCATATTTCAAGAGCAGGGCAATTCGATCTTTGCAAAATAGCGAGGTTAATAGCCGATTGGTTGGTGTATCCGGATCTTTATTGGTCTGAAATTCTACGGTATGTTTGATGGAGACAAGATTGTTGTCTTTTAAAACAACATTCTCTAATTCATCATCTTCGGGTTGTAGCAATACGGTCAAATCAAATTTATCTTCCTCCCTGAAACAGTTAAAGTTTGCCGTAGAGTAGGACGTGGAAGAATAAAACGCACCTTGAATAGGTTCAATGGATTCTAGGTCGTATTCCATGTTATTGGAGAAGACAAGGATTTGCGAAATGTTAATGAACTTCTGAAACTTCTTGTTCTTGAAGCGGATATTGATTCGGTCTCTTTCTGCCAGAATCCCTTCATGATTATTGGGTTTCTTTACTTCTACAAAGGCAAGGGGCAGTCCATTAATCAATAAAGTGATATCGGGTCGGAACTCATCCTCACCATTCTTATAGGTCAGTTCGGTAACCACATGAAATGCGTTATTGCTGAAATCCTTGAAATCAATCAGTTTGATTCCAGAGGTGGCAGTGAGCATATTATAAAATGCTTCTCCCAGATCTTCGTTACTCAAGGCCAGAGACACATTTTCAAAGATCCGTTTGACAGCTCCTTCGTCCGACTCAGGATTTATACGAAGAATACTGGATGAAAAAATATCAGTGAAGATATTGGTACTTTCGTCCCGTTTCGCCTTGTTCAGGGAAAGATAGCGATAGCCCAATTTACACAAATGTAAAATGGCAGGAATTTTTACTCTTGAATTCTCATTGAAGCTCATGCCGGTCTGCCCAGGGGATTTTATTGTGGTTCAATGAAATGGTTCCCCCATCATACCAAAGATATGCAGTAGATTTGTTACAGGTGCATAAATTTCCTCCATTCCAGAATCCCCCAGAA
>CAILCX010000064.1 GCA_903832775.1 uncultured Methylobacter sp.
AAATTGATTTGGCTTCCGGGTTTCATGGAAGCCAGATTATGGGTTTCCAAAATAAAGTGTGTCCCTTCGGCATTATTTTTCAACAAAGGAGGCGTGATCAGACCAGTAAAATGCTCTTCCGGTACACCAATTCCCGGTTTTATTTCTATGTAAGGCCCGGAAAGCAATGTGCCCAAACCCGAAATACCACCCAGACCAACTTGGGGACGCACCACCCAAAAACTGGTGTTTTTATTTAAATAACCGGTCGCTGTACTGTTCATTTGCGCGGTAATCAAGATGGTTTTTAAGTCGTTATTGATCGAAATTGCTGTGACTTTGCCAATTTCAACATCAAGGTATTTGATTTTGGTTTTATCCACTTCCAGGCCTTCCGCTGTAGGAAAACTGATCGTGATGACAGGGCCTTTTTCGTTAACGGATTTGGCAATTAACCAGCCGCTGACCAGCAGGGCAATCAAGGGTAAAAACCACACCAGCGGCAATTCTGTTTTCTTGTTAAGGGTCACTTCTGAAGCGTCAAGAGGATCAGTAAAGTCATTCATTTAGTGCTGTTTATCCCATATTAAACGTGGATCAAAATTTTTGGCGGCAAACATTGTTAGCACCACGACGGCGGCAAATGCTGTTGCCGCCGGACCGGCAATAACTTTTGCTACTCCGCCCAGATCAACTAAAGCGACCAGAATGGAAATCATAAAAATATCCAGCATTGACCAGCGGCCTACAAAAGCGATAATTCGGTACATCATAGTCCATTTTCTTGCATGATTTTGCCAGCGAAAATGGACATTAAGTAATAATAGACTAATGCCCAAGAGTTTTAATAATGGCACTAAGATACTAGCGACTAAAACCAGCATGGCGATAGGTATCATATCACCTTGAATTAATGAGATAATACCGCCGACAATAGTATGCGGCTCGCCAACTCCCAACTTGGTATAAGTCATGATTGGAAAGATATTAGCTGGAATGTATAGGCAAAAGCCGCTTAAGAGCAAGGCGGCTGTGCGTTGTAAGCTGTTGGGCAGTCGTTGATGTAACACGCTGCCGCATAAGGGGCAGTGGATATGGTTATCGGTTATTTTTGATAAGTCACCGCACTCATGGCAACAAATAAATCCCTGGTCGAGTGCTGTCTTCCTGGATTTCATAAGCTTAATTTTCCAATTTTCTGCCAAAACAGAAATTTATCCATACTGCTGGCCAGCATGCCGGTTACGATTAGCAAGCCAATAAAGGCGTAAAGTCCTAAGCCGAAGTTAAGTTCGGCCAGAGAGGAAAGCTTAACACTGGCGACAATAATTCCCAGCGTATAAATCTCCAGCATCGCCCATTCATCAATATGTTGTAACCAGAGCATCCACGGTGCCAGATGTCGGTTTGGTTTATTAAAATATAGATGCCCGCTGATAAGCAAAGATAACACAATATTCAGCAGTGGAAAGAAGATACTGGACAAAAAAACCAGCACGGCAACGGCTCTCATGTTCTCGTCAAATAACATGGAAACGCCTGACCATAAAGTACCCGCTTTAGTGCTACCCAATACTTTGATTCCCATTAATGGCATCAAATTGGCGGGAAATATCAAAATCAAACCGGCAATAGACAGCGCAAATGTCCTTTCGACACTTTGTTTACGAGGTCGTTGCAGCAAATAGCCGCAGCGCGGGCAGTGTGCTTTTTCACCTACTTCAGGAGCAGTTGATTTTATCAACAAGTCACATTCGGGGCAGGCAGTGAAATTTATCTGTGTCATGTTAAGTGCAAATATTCAGTGTGTTATGGATATTATCCACACTGAAGCTCTACTTGTCATTTTTGGGCTTTAAGAATAGATTGAGTGCATTTAAGACAAGCAACCAAATGCTATGAGACTGTTTGAAGTATTCGACAGAATGCTTAATTCATTAGTGCGGGTTTATTCTTTTTCTTCGGCCTTTTTGACCCGGATTTTGCTGCCAGCGATTTCCTGACCATTAAGTTTATTGATGGCTGCTTTGGCTTCGCCCTGCTTTGGCATTTCGACAAAGCCAAATCCTTTTGATTTGCCCGTGTCTTTGTCTATTACCAGAGAACAGGACTGAACTGTACCGTGTACCTCGAAGATAGTTCGAAGTTCTGCTTCCGTTGTGGTGCGAGCTAAATTGCGTATTAGTAGTTTCATTGGTGTCATCGGGTAGTCAGATTATAAGTCAATTATATACCTTCTTAACGTTAACGACTTTTTATAACGAGTCACTCAAATTTTGTCTACTATCGCGCTTTATCCTTAGCCATTAAACTATCGCAAGGCGGCAGTGGATTGATGGGCTACTTTTTTGTCCATTTTCATACCTTCGCCACAACCTGTCAGGGTTAAAACCAAAACACATAGGCATATTAATATTTTCATAAATTACTCCAAAATGATTGTAGGAACTTGGTCGTTACGTAAGTCGTTTGATGAGTTATTGTTTAAAAGGTAAATAAGTCGCTGCATCCTGTTTATAGTTTTGCATATTTTGTTGCTCCCTGACTATAAAATGATCAATCGCTTTTGCAAAACCGGCATCTTTTATCCAGTGTGCCGAATAAGTAGTGACTGGCTCGAAACCGCGCGAAATCTTATGCTCTCCTTGTGCGCCAGAATCAAAGCGCTTCAAACCATGTTCGATGCAATAATCCAGACCCTGGTAATAACAGGCTTCAAAATGCAGGCTGTTATATTCTTCATAACAACCCCAGTAGCGACCATAGAGAGTATCTGCACCAACAAAACTCAACGCTGCAGCAATTGGGTTATCATCTTTAAAAGCCAGAATCAGTAATAAGTAGTTTCCCATGGTGGCCGCAATTTGCTGAAAGAATGCCAGATTTAAATAGGGCTGTGAGCTTCTTTTTAAATAGGTCATCGCGTAAAACCGATAAAAAATCTGCCATTGCTGCTCGCTAACCTCGGCTCCTGCAATCTGCAACAAACTTATACCCTGCTCGCTGACTCGTCTGCGTTCACGTTTTAGCATTTTTCGTTTACTGGCATTCATGGTTCCTAGAAAATCATTAAAATCACGGTAACCTTTATTAAACCAGTGAAACTGCACACCTTCACGAATACTTAATCCTGATTCTTTTAACTGTTCTGCTTGTTGTGGTTCAGGGAATAAACAATGCCAGGAAGAAATGTTCTGCTGTTGTGAATGTTGTTTAATGAAAGCAAGTAAAACTCGCATGACCTTAACTTGGTCAGCAGTATCTAGGCATACTATCCTTGAGCCTTGGCAGGGTGTAAAGGGAATTGCGCACAACCATTTGGGATAATAATGAATACCCTGTTGCTGATAAGCCTGAGCCCATTGATGATCAAAGACATATTCGCCCCAAGAGTGCTGCTTCAGGTATTGTGGCATCAACGCAACCAGTTCATCTGCATTCATAACCAGTAAATGGGCAGGCGTCCAGCCGGCTTGCTCACAAATAGAACCACTCTCTTCAAGGGCCAACAAGAATTCATGACGCAAAAAAGGATAAGCATCGCCGACCAGTCGATTCCAATCTGCGCAATCAACTTGGGTCATAGAATTGATTAGTTTTACTTCCATTTTTAAAACCAGTACAGTTAAAACAACAGAATATCATCAATCTCAAAAAAAATGACTCATAAACCTTTTTCACAAGCTTGCGAAAACAATAAGGAACCAATTTTACAAATTATCAGTCGTGTATTTTGTCAGTCAACTACGGTTTGGGAAATTGGCAGCGGCACCGGACAGCATGGCTGCCATTTTGCAAGACATCTTCCGCATCTCGTATGGCAGCCTACCGATAGAAAAGAAAATATTTCCGCTATTGGTTTGTGGCAGGAAGAAGCTGAATTAACCAACTTGAAAGCGCCATTGGTGCTGGATGTAAACGATGCAAACTGGCCATGCGATGCAATAGAGGCATTGTTTACCGCCAATACCTTACACATCATTAGCTGGAAAGAGGTAGAAGTGTTTTTCAGGCGATTGAACGAATACCTGATTACCAAGGCATTTATTTGTATTTATGGGCCTTTTAACTATAACGGTGCTTTTACCAGTGACAGTAATGCACATTTTGATCAATGGCTCAAAAGTCAAAATCCGTTGAGCGGTATCAGAAATTTTGAAGACATAATTTCTTTGGCTGCTTCCAATGGCTTAAATTTGGTTAATGATTTCGCCATGCCCGCGAACAATCGTTTACTTGTTTTACAAAATAACTGAGAGCTTAATTAACGTGTTTATTTATTCCTTACCTATTTTCTTTAACAACATTGGTTTAGCCAGTCCGTTAGAGTTGCTAATTATTTTTATGGCGCTCTTTGGGGCCTTGTTTATGGTTGCTTTATTTTTTGGCGGCGATATGCAACAAAAAACAACTGACAACTATTTATTTGCCGGTTGGAATGGGAGTTCCCCACTCAGTTGGGTGTTCTGGCCATTTTTTGTAATTTTGAATGCGTGTTTATATACGGCTGATACGCTGGCAAAAAACGGACAGTTTACGGTGTCCAGTTGGGATGATGTTCATTTAATGCTGTTGCTTCCTGTCATCTGGTGGACCACCGCTGTATGGCGCTGTTCACCCAATACCAAGCTATGTGTTTGGTCAGCGTGCGCCAGGTTACTGACATTCAGTGTGTTTTTTGAATATAGCCTGAAGTTATTGATACGTTTGGATTACCCACGAATTTTCTTTGAGTGTGATGAGTTGTTACTGGATTATGGCAGCTGTTTTTAACTTAAGGTCATTGGAAATGAACCACACACAAGTTAGATTAGGAGCCGGCATAAAAAAAGCACAGCGCTATCTGCGATAACTATCATTAGTGGAACTGGGCAGAAAGCGTGAAAAATATGCTTCTATGAATTCTACTTGTGCATTAAATAGACTGATCTGATGCTGTTTACAGGTCTGATATAAATCACAAAAGAACAACATTGACGTGTTTGCCAAAGACTTCTTGAACCGTTGGTATCAAATGATCATGATGGCTAAGGAAGATAACTTGGGTTTGTTCGGACAAGGCTTTAAGCGCTTCAAATCCCGCTTTTGACCGAATATCATCATAGTTAATAAACAAGTCATCAGCAATGAAGGGTAAAGGCGTGGCCTGTTCCAGGTGCATCTCGAGAGCAGCCAATCTAAGTGCCAAGTAAAGCTGATCTCTTGTGCCATCACTCATTCCGGAAATACCGACTGGTTTGTTATCGGAACGCAACCCTTCTAAAACCATAGGATCCTTTTCAAAATCAACAATCAGCTTGCTATAAGCCCCAGACGTCAATGTCGAAAAGATTGTGCTGGCGCGTTGTAATAAAGGCCCCTGCTTTTCTTCCCGGTAACGGTCAATTGACCAACGAAGCAAACGCCCGGCGGTGAATACTTTTATGTAACGCTCTGCAACATCTGACATTTGTGCAAGCGCTTCTTGGCGCTGAGCCTCCGCTTGCGTTGCCGCATCCGAACCGCCGATTTCCGATAAAAATCGCTGTGCATTTGCATTTTCAGCGGCTAGTGTCGTTTGCCGATTGACCGTATCAGCAAGTTCATCGTTAATTCGTACAAGTTCAGCAGGAAGCAAACCCAGGTTAGCCGCATCAATCTCTGCTTCTATTTGCAGACGCGTTAGGCCATCCCCCCCTTTGAGAAGCGTGGTTCTGGCATTGATTATGTCTGTACTAAGACACCGCCGTTCGTCAGAGCGAACAATAGCGTCATGCAACAAAACAGAGTTATCCACGCCGGCTCTTTCCATTAAAGGCTTCAAACTTGCCGTCGCTGTTTGACTGGATTCCTTTGCTTCCAAGACCTGATTAGTTGCAACAAGTAGGTCTTCTTTAAGTCGAGTGCTTTCCGCATAAGATTCGCGGGCGCGGGTCAAGCGAGTTGCTAATGCTTGCGTTATTTGCTCAGCACACTGGCTATTAAGCTCGGGCGCAATTATCTGCGCCACTCGATTGGCTTCGACTGTAAATGCGCTCAGGTCAGCATTCATGGTGTCAATACGCTCGCTCTGTATTTGCCGCATCTTTTCTAATTTTTCTGCTATTTGATCAATAAGTTCAAGAGCACTTTCCACCGCGCCACAATCACTGCCCGGCGCTAAGCCAGTCTTGGCGAGCGCTGTTGACCAAGCTTCTGTCCAATTACTTTTCGCAGCTTTTGCCTCCTCAGTGCATTGCTTTAAAGTAGTAGCGAGGACCTGGGCTGTAAGTAATTGTGCTGCTAAGGTTTCATGGCGAACTCTAACACTGTCGATAGTTTGTATATAGCCTTCTGCCTGAATACTCAAAACTGACAAGCTATCAGTTTCGCCCACTGGAAGCTCTGCTTCTTGTAATGCCATAGCAAGATTGTGTCTGGATTCTGAAATTGATTGACAAAATGAATCCAAATCATCCTGTGTCTCCTGGATGACAGCAGCGGCAGTTAGTACTTTTTCGCGTTTAAGTATCCAGGCACCGGCATCTTCCAAGAGCAGGCCATCCAAAGCAAGACCAATCGTCTCTTGATTCCATTGTGCATCAAATAGTTGCAGGTTTTCTTCCAGGCGTGAACACTGCTCTTCTATCATCCGCAGGGTTTGCGTCTCCCGTTCTAGTCGATGATTCAAGTTTTGAAGATCTGTTGCTTCCTCAACATCATCAAGTCGCTTGTCCGCGACTTTGTCAGCATAGGCTAGTTTCTCCTCAAACTTATGTTCTTCTTGCTGTAGGTCTAGCACACCGGTTTTTATAGCTCTCCATGATGCATCTCTCTCAGTTCTTGCTTCAATCACAGCCTCAGCTGTCGTGGGCTGATGCAGTTCTTTAAACTGGGCAATTAGCAGTTCAATCTTGGTAATCTCAGTTGTTTGATTTTTTAGGCGCAGTAATTCAGCCTTTCGATCGGCGCTAAGTGCCTGCTGCTCTTGAATCAAACGAATTATTTTTTCTTGTCCAGGAGGCTGTAGAGCCATTAAGTCAGGCAAGGGCTTACTCCATTGTCCCAGTTCGAGAAATAAACCTTTCAATGCTGACTTCGCCTTGGTCAGCGTAGCCTGTTGTTTCTGAATGGCTACTTCTGTGGCACCGAATGACTTGGCATTTGCTAACGCCGCCCGCAGAGCCGGCTTTATCACTCCGGTATTCAAGTCGACCAATTGTATTGACAGCATTTCAATTTCAGAACACTTGATCTGTTCGGCCTGCTCTGCTGACTGTAAGGTCTTAATCATGCCGCCATGATCACGGATTAGTCGACTAAGCTCACGTCGAATAATCAATGTTGGAAGGCGTTGAGCACAGTCATTTTCAGTGTCAGGTGTCCATCCCAGTTGGTTGCAGCCATGACAAACCACTTGCCAAAGCACCGCTATTTCATGTTTTCGATTTGTAATATCTCGATCATAAGCACTGTATTGAAGGCGAAGATTATCCAGTTTGTTGATGTCGGCAGCTATTTCTAGAACGGCTTCATCAACCTCGATCTTTGCCAAGTTTTCAGTAATTTTTCTAACTTCATTTTTGCGCAGTTCCAGTAGCTGATCGGCTATGGCAAGCTCTCTTTCTGCTGTTATAAGGATGGCAGCGGCGTCGATAGGTAGTTCTATCACATCACCCAATTCAGCCAGTTTATGTTCATTTTCCCTAACAGTAATAAGAAACGGTGCTAGCCTTCGAATACGCTCAAGACTACTACGCTGATTTTGGAGTTGTTGATGGTGTTCACGCTCACTACTCAGCGCTGTTTGCAAGGTTTCAACTTTACTATTAGCCTCGACCCATACTTTAGTGCGTACAGTGGCTTCCTTTAACGCTGTGGTCGCTTTTTCGAGTTGGTCGGCAGCGATATAATACGCTCTGTCATTCGATTTTCTTGGTGCCCAAAGCTTATCCGCTTCGGCAATCAGGGCATCACGAATTTTACCAAGACTCGCTACACCTGCCGCTGATTGGAACAGAATTTGGCCCACATCATTCTCGGCATTAAGAATACTATTGCCGCCTGAGACCAAGCGTGTATGGTCAAGGCCAAACATTTGATCAAAGAAGCTTCTATCCGCAGCACCCAAAAATGGCGTCAGCGCAGTATCTGGCAATACTTCATCCAATGGAGAGCGCAGCGTTTTCTTCAGGGCCTTTGCCCGGTGAAAGTCTAATGCGTCATCGGTATTGCTGATGGATGCGCCCAAACGCATTTCGTTCAGTGGGTGCAAAAAACTGAGCGGCGAACGCGAGGGGATTCCGAACAATAAATCTACAATGGCAGACCGCAATGTTGATTTGCCAGCCTCATTGGGACCTACGATCAAATGAAAGTCTTGTTTAGTAGCAGGAAACTGAACAACACGGCCAGAGAATTTGCCATATTTGATCAGGTCTAAGCGGTTGAAGCGCATCGTTAGTTCACCTTAGCTAAATGAGACACCAGGCCTGGGCTGACTTCATGCACTAAAGACTTAAGGTCGCCAGTGCGAATGGCTTTGAAGTAAGGGACACTGGTTTGTAATTCCAAAGGCGCTTTGTTGACCAGGCCCAACAACTCTATTTGCAAGTTTTTAAGAAAGTCGGGATCTGATTCAGCCGTACAAAGAAGTTCCTGCAAGTCTGAAAGCGCATCGGCGCGAGCTCGCACTTCATCGCCATTATCTAACGCTGAAGTCGCTACCTTGACTTTTTCAATCCAGAGTCGCTCTTCGCCCATGGTAACCGCCAAGGCTAAAACTTCAGCTCGCAGTTGCAATTCCAATCCAAAAAGATCACCGTGAGCGTCCGTTTGTCCGATCAAAGTAACTCTTACGGCAAGAGGAAGGTTATGTACGCTGCTATTTAAAAGTTCGTCTAGACATTTACCTATAGCAAACACGACATCCTCTAACGTATGGCTCTCGGTTACATCAACCTCAAGACTGACCCAGCGGAGGACATCAACAAACAGTCGGCTAATGTCCTGAACGCCCTGCTCATCAGCAGTCACAATAACCGCTCCGTGCGGACCGGTTTCCCTGATATGGCGCCCCTGAAGGTTGCCAGGAAATACTACCGTCGAAGCACCTTCCCATATTTGATATTCATGAACATGCCCGAGTGCCCAGTACTGATAAGCCTTGGCATGAAGTTCGTCGAGACTGCACGGGGCATAGTTCGCATGTGCTGAGTTTCCTTCAAGCGCCGTATGCAGTACACCGATATTTAACATACCCGGCACAGGAACCGGATAGCCCGACGCAAGATTTTCTGTGGTCTCTCTTTCCTTAAAGCTGCGGCCATGCAAGACAACCTTTAAGTGTTCCAGACAAAAAGTGCTGGGTTTCTTGGTGTCGAAAGTAAAGACATTGTCAGGCAGTTGCAACTTTTTGGTCATTTCACTCTCGGCATCGTGGTTACCGAAAAGCACATAAACAGGAATACCTGCTTTTTTTAGGCGGCCCATTTCTTTGCAGAAATAAATGCCAGTATTGTGATCCTTCCAAGTGCCGTCGAAGAGATCGCCAGCAATCACCATAAAGTCAATCTGTTGATCCAGTGCTTCCGTAACAAGATTGGTAAACGCATCGCGAGTCGCTGTGCGCAGCATCTCAGTAGGCGCATCAGCATAAGCAGTCAAACCCGTTAACGGACTATCTAAATGTATGTCTGCCGCATGAATAAATTTCATTAACTTGTCTCTATTTGTTTAATGAGTCGTCGATACTTGAAAAATCAGCGGTAAACAGGCTTAACTATTGCGCGATAAATATTCTCTAGATCTAACACTACTTCACTTTTTAATTCTTCTTTGAAAAGAAGAAAGTTAACTGTCAATCTGTATCAACTTGGTTAAGTTCTTCAAGTTCCAGGTATTGGGATTTCCAGTAGTCAGCCGCTTTAAGCGCTTCATCTTTTTCAGTGGACAGTTCATTGATACGCACCTTTAAAAGTCGGTTAGCCTCGGTTAATGTCTTAACTTCGTTAAACGACGCTGCAAGCCTATCATCGGAATCAATCAGATTCTGCCATGCAGACTTATCGGCTTCCAAGGCTTCAATTACCGTCAGCTGCTCATCAATGATATGGTTCAATTCTTTATCATTATTCGATTCTACCTGCTGGCTCGCCTGAGCTTCTTGCACAATAAACGGAACGGGATCAAGCTTAACTATAACTGGCTTGGCGGGGGTGATTTCTTTGATGGCTTTATTCAAACTTTTTTTGCCATCCAATACTTCTTTTACCAGTTCTGCCGGTGCTTCTTTAACCAGTTTATCGGCTAACTGCTGGGTACGATGTCCTACCCCGGATTGCTTGGCTCTTGCGGTCGCCGTATCTAATTGGGCTGTACTGCTTAATTGCGAATCTGCCTGTGCATTGATCCAACTTTGAGAAGCCGATACGATAGCCGCAGACTGGCCCTGCGTTAAGTGCCGCCGATGCAAGTTTGTAGACAAGATAAATTGTGCTGGATTAACGCCGGTGTATTCTATAATCTCTGGCACAATACCCAGCTCACACAAGGCTCGATAGCGGTTACCACCATCCAAAATCATGCCATCAAGTGTGTAAATAGGATGTATTTGTCCGTTTTCCTCAAGGTTATCTTTAAGGGAGATAAATTCTGCTTCAGACATTCTCGGAAAGTAAGTACAAAGCGGATGTAATTCCATCATTGGGTCGTTTTTCTCAGTCATTAATTGGCCTTTATTTAAAGCCGTCATTATAACATGGCTAATCCACCTGATTTTTTTATGCTAAATTACAATCGTACTATTAAGTAACCGGACAGTAGAATTAAATCTACTAATCATTCCACGATCATTTCTGCCGTCATAATAATATTTTCCAGATTGCCATAAAGTTTATCAATCGACTCCTCTATCACCTTCACTGATAAGCCTAGTTCGCCTAACAGCTCATCTGAATAGAAGTCTTTTTGAGTAGCATGGCCGATACCAAGTTTACCAAGCAAGCAATCATTTAAATAAGTCAGTAGATTCAGCTTATAGTTTTCACCACGATAATTTGGATTATGATGGTTGCACACAACATCAACAATAGATTTTGGCATATCCCAAGACTGCATCAGCCATGCACCGAGAATATTATGGTCAACACCTAAGGCAAATCTTTCAAGCTCAATAATTGATATTTTCGGATTAGCAATTATAAGTTGGCTTAAATAGCCAAATTCTAATGGAAACTGATCCCCTAAAAGGGGAAAGCCAATATTATGTAGCAATCCCGACTGGAACAATTGGGTCTTTTGAAACCTGTTTGGAGCCGACAATTGATTGTTAAGCAAAGGCATAAGCCTTGCACTTGTCATGGCTTGAATCCAAAACAATCGCGTTCCAATTGGCCCTTCTTTAGGTACTTTTAAAGGGGCAAGTGCTGACAAACCAAGAGCCAAATTGAACACAAAATCAAAACCAAGAACTCGACTAATCGACTCCCGAACATTAAGGATTTTTCCAGGGTATGCATAAAGCGAAGAACTGGCCCAACGAATAATCTGTACTGTCAATAATGGGTCCAACTCTATAATAGCCGCTAATTTAGCCTCATCCGCTGATGGATCGTTAGCTAATTGCATTATACGCAATGCTATATCCGGGAAAAGTGGCAATGCCTCTAGTCGGCTAATAGCCTCATGCATGTCATAGGGAGACAAGAAATTGTCTTGATTGGAATTAATAGTATTGAGTGTCCAATTGATCAGCGCCGGATTCATTATTTCACTTACCATTTTTGGCATTTTTAATGCGATTACATAGTCTACGAATACACATGTCCCTGTACCTGCGCATATTTTTTCCAAAAGGACAATGCTGAATAAGATCTGCATACATAAGCCGAACCAAGAACCTATATTGAACTTGAATGTACTCAAAGTCGGCAATATGGCAGATGCCATGATTTTACATTTCTGTCTCTTATTAAAGAGCTTGGTTTTGTCGGGTATAAATTCAGGATATAGATGAAATGAGAAAATAACTATTGTTGGAAATACGTAGTTTTTAAGCTATCAAAGGAACATTGTCTTTCAATAGCGAATTTGGAAAAGGTTGTGCCTTTTATTTTACGCTCCCTATTTCAGTTGCATCAAACCTGCCCAATCGCAGAAAGGACCACTGACCATGCCATTCTGAAAATCACCACAGAATTCCACATAAAAAATCAAAATAAAAAAGGTGCGACAAATTGTCGCAGTTTTATCTGGACAAGGAAGATTTATTTCTATAGAATGCAACTCACTCACTGACAAGAAACACACACTGAAGACCAAAAAAAACAATAATTCCTCAGGTGGCATTTGATGTGAGTAAAAATAGAGGGGAGGAAACCTCAATGGTGTATAGAAATTTAATTACACCCTTGGGTAAAAATAATAATAAATGACAGTACAATTAATGCATGCATTCCATATGCAGTAGTCCACTACAATAATAAAAATATGCGGACAGAGCCGGTGTAGGGAGCTACATCGGCTTTTTTATGCCTGAAATAAATGCATCATTTCGAAAATCTATTTTTCCGTGGCTATTTGTTGAAATATTCCGGAGACTGAATTCAACTTCTGTTCGTGATTTATCATTTCCGCACTCAACTCCGTTACTTTTCTTACTTCTACAATGCTGCTGGCTTCCATAATTTACTGAGGATTAAACTTAATTTATACTGTGAAACCGAACAGTGCCGTTAACTTTGGTGTGGCTAAAGTTAACGGCGCTTATGATGTTTCTGTTTAACTCAGCGCTCTATTGCGCTCAGGTACAATATAACATTGGTTATTATAGATTTTAATATCGGCCTAATCATGATGCATTACTTCAAATATTTTTAGCTTAAATAATAGTTCTTGTGACCTTTTTACCTCCACTATTTGTTTGCAAGCATCGTTAACTTTCTGCTCTGTCTCAGCTAGATTTTGCTCCATTTCATTATTTGATATTTTTTTTGTAGGTGGCTGATTGTAAAGTGAAAGAAAAGTTACTGGCAATGAAAAGTTCCGTGGTTTGGAGGTGCTTTACCAAGCCGAAGATTGTTTTACACCCTGCCAGGTTATAATTTTTAGCCATTAAATAAAAAATGAAGAGTATGAGGGGATGCCGATCCTGTTTTTCAAAAAACTCTAAAGACAACGAGTGCATCGTGATTATTTTTTTACTATACATGCTAGGGAATATTTATTAAAAATAGATAAAAACACGATATGCCAATCGTGTGGAGTTAAGTGTAGGCGAAGGGTAATTATTTTTTAACTTATTGAATCTATTGGTTTGGAACCGCTAATTGTGCGGGTTTGTTTATCGTGGGGTTGTAATAGTTTATAATCGTTAGCCTGTTTAAAGTTTTCATGAATCGCGTCGATAAGCGTCGAATCTTGACTGTCCTTGGTTAAATACACCTCATGCAAGAAATAAATCCGATAAAAAATAAAATAGCCGACTTAAAAAGCCGTGGCGATGCCCTTAGGAGGTATCTTTGACTTTGACGTTAAGAGTGAACGTTTAGTTGAAGTTTTAAGAGAGCTGGAGAATCCTAAAATTTGGGATAAGCCAGAAGAGGCACAGGCTTTAGGTAAAGAACGCGGCCAACTGGAAGTTATCGTTAATACCATTAATGATCTGGAAACCGGACTTTCCGATGCTGAAGAACTGCTGACCATGGCGGTTGAAGAAGACGATGAAGAAACCGTTGAAACCGTCGTTGATGATTTGGAACACTTTGAAAAAAGAGTTGCAGACCTTGAATTTCGCAGAATGTTTTCCGGACAAATGGATGCCAATAACGCCTTTTTGGATATACAGTCCGGTTCCGGTGGCACCGAAGCCCAGGATTGGGCGTCAATCATCGAGCGCATGTATTTACGTTGGGGCGAGCGTAAAGGCTTTAAAACTGAACTGATTGAAGAATCCTCGGGCGATGTGGCCGGTATCAAAAGTGCCACTATCAAATTTGAAGGCGAATACGCATTTGGCTGGTTGCGTACCGAAACCGGCGTTCATCGACTGGTCAGAAAGTCGCCGTTCGATTCGGGTAATCGCCGCCATACTTCGTTTGCCTCAGTCTTTGTCTCCCCTGAAATTGATGACGATATCGATATTGATATCAATCCTGCCGATATTCGTGTCGATGTTTATCGGGCCAGCGGCGCGGGTGGTCAGCATATTAACAAAACTGAATCAGCCGTGCGTATGACGCATAATCCGACCGGCATTGTCGTGCAATGTCAAAGTGACCGTTCGCAGCATAAAAACCGCGATACCGCGATGAAGCAATTGAAAGCCAAATTGTACGAGCTGGAAATGCGTAAACGTAGCGAATCAGCACAAGCTTTGGAAGATACCAAATCGGATATAGGCTGGGGCAGTCAGATTCGTTCTTATGTACTAGATCAGTCACGGATCAAGGATTTGCGCACCAGCGTCGAAACCGGTAACACCCAGGCAGTTCTAGATGGCGATCTGGATCAATTTATTGAGGCCAGTTTAAAGAGTGGATTGTAAAGCTATTACTCCCCGATAAGCAGCCTTTAGGCAACTAACACAAACAACAGAGTTAACATATAAAATGTCAGAACTAGAACACGACGAACAAGAACAAATTAAACAACGCCGTAGCAAATTAAACGAGTTGCGTGAAAACGGTGGCATTGCTTTTCCTACCGATTTTCGTCGTAATGTCGTTGCTGGTGAATTGCTGGCTGAATACGGCGATAAATCCAAAGAGGACCTTGAAGCAGATCCTATTCGCGTAAAACTCGCCGGTCGCATGATGACGCGTCGTGTAATGGGTAAAGCCAGTTTTGCGCATATCCAGGATATGTCAGGCAAAATCCAGCTTTATGTCACTCGCGATACCTTGCCTGAAAATTTCTATAACGAGCAGTTCAAAAAATGGGATATTGGCGACATCATCGGCGCGGAAGGCCTTTTGTTTGTGACGCAAACTGGTGAACTTAGCGTCAAGGTGGATGATATCCGATTGTTGACCAAAGCCTTGCGCCCGTTGCCGGAAAAGTTTCACGGACTTGCTGATCAGGAGATAAAATATCGCCAGCGTTATCTGGATTTGATCATGAGCGAAAGTTCGCGCAACACTTTTTTGATTCGTTCCAAGGTTGTCGCTTATATTCGTCAATTCCTGATCGAGCGTAATTTTCTGGAAGTTGAAACGCCGATGATGCAAATGATCCCGGGTGGAGCAACCGCGCGTCCGTTTACGACTTTTCACAACGCGCTGGATATGGAACTGTATTTACGTATCGCGCCAGAGTTGTATTTAAAACGTTTGGTTGTTGGTGGTTTCGAACGGGTGTTTGAAATTAACCGAAATTTCCGTAACGAAGGTTTGTCGTCGCGTCATAATCCTGAATTCACCATGCTGGAGTTTTATCAGGCTTATGCTGAATATCACGATTTAATGGATCTAACCGAAGCCATGTTACGTGGAGTTGCCATTGAGGTGCTTGGGCAAACCGAGATTACTTATCAAGGTGAGCAATACGATTTTGGCAAGCCGTTCGATCGTATGACCGTGTTTGATTCAATTTTGCATTTTAATCCGGAGTTAACGGCGGAAAATATTTTCACCCGCGAAGCCGCTGTTGAAGTGGCAAAGAACCTTCATATTCCCGTTAAAGACGGTTATGGTTTGGGTAAAATCCAGATCGAAATTTTTGAAAAAACGGTGGAAAGCCGGTTGATGAATCCGACCTTTATTACCGCTTATCCAGTCGAGGTGTCACCGCTGGCGAGACGTAATGATGATAATCCGCATGTCACCGATCGCTTCGAGTTTTTTGTTGGTGGACGGGAAATTGCCAATGGCTTTACCGAACTTAATGATGCTGAAGATCAGGCTGCACGGTTTCAAAAACAGGTTGAAGAAAAAGAAGCCGGTGACGACGAAGCCATGCACTTCGATGCCGATTACATTATAGCTTTGGAACACGGCATGCCACCGACAGCAGGGGAGGGCATCGGTATCGATCGTTTGGTGATGCTGTTTGCAGATGCGCCGTCAATACGCGATGTGTTGTTGTTCCCACACATGCGGCCCAAGAGTTAAAGTCTAATGATCTAACCGGACGGGCTCAGCCCGTTCGGGACGTCTTAATCTATCGTTTTCGCGGTTTACGCGAAAATCATGTCAAGTTCATCTGACAGCGTTATGGGCATCATTCCCGATCCATCTTTAATGAATAAATCAGTTTAGAGAACCACCCTATGGCCACAAGCCTCATTATTTTTTTCTTGTATTTGCTTGCAGTTGTTTATTTCTCTGGCTTCGCCCTCTCCAATAGCACAATGAAGACAAGCATGAAAGAGGTTTTCATGTATTGTGGAACACTCGCTTTGATAGGTTGTATCAGTGAGGTGGCTATCAATAGTTTTTGTAGATTTGTGTTTGATATGTCGCTCTGGACTTATCAGGTAACGCCCATACATCATGGTGATACTTCGCGTTTTGCGTTTTTTCAGTGGGCACTGTATGGCTATCATCTTTATTTTGTTAAGAAAAAGATTCAGTCCTTTAACTTTAAATATGAAGATTACGTTTTTGCCTTCGTGCTTTCCGTAGATGCGTTGTTGCTTGAGTTATTCGTTAATCTTTCAAGCAATTATTTTCTTAACACCTTCGTTTTTTATTATATACCTGGCGATTTGGGACATTACACGACTTTATTTGTATTCCCTTTTTATCTTTTGGGCGGGGCGATTCTGAATGGAATCTTTAAAAGATTTTCCAACGATCCACTGTTTTTCGGTACGCTCAGTTTTGCGATTGCCTTCATTTTTGTGTTTTTAAACTAAAAAAATCAATTCTATTTTTTAAATTTAAGTTCAGCGGGGAGCGGAAACGGTTGACTTGCCAAGCCCAAAAGCCAAATGCTAATTTCCTCTGCAGCCTGATTCGCCAACGCTGTAAAACCATTGATTGTCCCGAGCGCATCGGGGGTTTGAGTCGGCCGTTCCAGATAAAATTCTTTTTCAGCTATCTTACGTTTATCACTTGACATAAACACTTCAACTGAAAAACGCAGCACCACATGAGCCTTAGCCGGCGCATCAAATTGTTGTTCAAAATCCTGTAAGCGAATTAGCAGAGAATAATCAGGCAGCTTGCCACTGGAAGTTAGCGACTGTTCAAATAATTCCGGCGGTGAAGCAATCCAGCGATCCAGTCCGTAGAATCTAATTTCAGAAGGTGAGGCAAAAAGCAAACGGTAACGGATTCGATTATCCCAGAGCCAGGTTGGCGCATTGACGTTAATCGACACGTTGCCTTGACGAGTCAGACTTACCCCAGACCTGCCAAAATCATGTAAAGCCGGTTGTTTGTCTGCCACGCTGCAACCCGCAATACTCAATACCAGTCCCACTATTAATAAACGACTCATTGTTTATCCTTATAGCCCGGTTCCCCTGGTCCTCTATCGCGCTGATCCGGTCCCAACAATAATTCTTGCGGATTATTTTCCAGCATAGTCGCGACTCTTTTTATTTGTTGCGTTGTAGCCTGTAACTCGGTGAGTAGCTTGTTAAGTTTTGGTACGGTCGATTGCGTTAGTGTATCGGCGGCAGTTGTTCCGCTCTCGACGAGTTTACCAGCTTTCAAACCAAGGTTATTCACTTCTTTGGTTAAGCCCTTCAAATCACTGGTCAAACCATCAATGTTTTTCAGGGTACCCCGCGCATCTTTGGTCAAGGCCGGTATGCCGATCAGTGCTTTATCAACATTTTTTTGCAAGTCAGCAAGCTTATCAGACAATACTTTGAGGTTGCTTAAGATACCGCTAATATTTTTTTCATTTTCATCGTTTAACAGCACACTCAGACGCACCATCAAGTGATCGGCTTTCCGCAAAAGATCTTCACCTGAATCCATCAATCGGTCGGTCATAGATGGCACCAAAGGAATACGTAACGCCGGGTCATCTCCAGGTACTAACTCTTCATGAATAGTGCCCGAATCTTCCAATTGTATTTGGGTTAAACCGGTCACACCTTTTAAGCGTAAAGTTGCGAAAACGCCTTTAGTCAAGACGATACTTTTATCAACCTCAATCGGCACAAGAATGGTACTGGAGTCCGTGGGATCAAACCCGATCTTAAGCACTTTCCCTACTTCTATTCCACGATAAAACACAGTGGATTCAGGATTAAGGCCGGAAACAGAAGCCTGGGTTGATATAACATAATGGTTCCGCTCCTTATTGATGGCGCCAATCCAGAAAATAATCGCTATTGATGCCGTGATTAATGCAATTAAAAACAGACCGGTCATAAGCGCATGATTTTCTCTACCCATGAGTGGTCTCCTGGTATTTAAATACCCGCTCTGCGCGTTTATTGTGAAAAAATTTCTCTACAAAAGGATGCTGACAACTTAAAACTGAGGTCAGGGTTCCGAAAGCAACCAACTGATTATCTGCCAGTACGGCAACTTTTGTACACAAATCCCTTAAAATATCCAAATCGTGAGTCACCATGACCACCGTAAAATGTAAATCCTTATGCAAGTCGGCTAACAGTTTGACAAAGTCCTCGCTGGAAATCGGATCTAGCCCGGAAGTGGGTTCATCAAGCAATAATAAGCCTGGCTCAAGAACCATGGTACGGGCCAACGCTACCCGCTTGATCATACCGCCCGACAAATCTGCCGGTTTTAACCAGGCATCAGTAGCTGCCAAGCCGACCATAGCCAGTTTCATGAACACAATACAGGCAATCACTTCTTCATCCTGGAAACCCAGTTCCCGCAACGGAAAAGCGATATTATCAAAAACATTTAGCACGCTAAACAACGCGCCTTTCTGAAATAAAACGCCACAATTATTTCTTAGTCGCTGACCATGACTGGAACCCACTGTGGACAAAGACTGTCCCATCACAATTACTTCGCCTTGGCTGGGTTTTTGCAAGCCGATAATTTCACGCAGTAAAGTTGTCTTGCCACAGCCGGAGGAGCCCACCAAACCTAATATTTCACCCTGTTCCAGATTAAGATTAATGTCTTGATGAACTATTTTGGCTTTACCATGTTGGGGGTCGTCAAAACGGGTCCAGATATGTTTTAACTGAATTGCATAGTTAGCACTATTTTCAGACGTTTCTCTCATGGCATTCCCACGCCCATAAACAATATGGCGAATACCGCATCAACCATAATCACCACAGTAATAGCCGCCACCACCGAATTAGTAGTTTCGTTGCCCAGACTTTCAGTATTGGGTTTGATTCTGAACCCGAAATGGCAGGCAATCAGGGCAATCATCAAGCCAAAAACAGCACTTTTACCAAGTCCGATAAACACGTTAAACAACGGCACCACATCGGGTATTTTAAGAAAAAATTGCTGATAACTGATGTCCAGCGTCGATTGCGCCGAAAACATACCGCCGACCAAGGCCATCGCGCTGGTCCAGACACTTAACAACGGCAAGATAACCGTTAAGGCCAGCACTTTAGGTAGAATCAAGCGCAAGGAATGAGAAATACCCATCGCCGACAAGGCATCCAGTTCCTCGGTCACCCGCATAATGCCAATTTGCGCAGTCATCGCCGAACCGGAACGACCGGCAACCAAAATCGCCGCCAACAACGGCCCCAGTTCACGAATTATACTCAGGCCTAAAATATTGATGATATAGACTTCTGCGCCGAAAATCTTTAATTGCAAGGCCGACAAATAACTCAGCACAATGCCGATCAGGAAACCCACCAAGGCTGTAATACCTAAAGCTCGAACCCCGGATTCGTAGATCGTAATGGAAATTTCCGACCAGGGAATATCGCCAGGATGCAGCATCAAATAGCCTATGTCCAAAATCAACTGGCCTAACAAGGCAATTAGTTCCAAAAACTGGGCCCAAAAAATGGTTATAAATTCATAGGTATATTTAACGACCAAGCTTGCTTTTGAACTGACCGGCGCAGCTTCAGGAATGCTCTGAGCCTGCCAACGTTCAAATAAACGCTGATGCTCAGGCTTCATTTTCAAGACGGGCGGCAGGGATTTACCCCAGGCTTTCCAGAGTATCAGGGCGCTGCCACTATCAAGTACCTCAATGGCGCTCATATCCCATTCAACCTCTTTAATGGGATATGAACTTATTTTCCGGCTCAGTTCGGGCGCTGTTATCAGGTTTCGAAGATACCAACAGCCCGATAATTTGACGCACGCTTGGCTATGCTCCAGTTCTACGATGCTTAATTTAGGTGCTGGGTCAGTCATGGCTATTTCCTGAATTTTAAATTCATCCTAAACTGTAGTTTTACAGCAAAAGTAAGCTGTCTTCATGGTGATACATTCCTGAGCTCAGGCTTCCAGCCAGTCTATCTCGGCATCAGAAAAGCCCGCCGTTTTGCGCAATTCTCTGTTAAAAGGGCCTTTGGGTTTGCCACCTACATAATACTCGTCGATTAACTCGCGATATTTTTGTTCAGCCTCAAAACCGCGTTCTTTACAAACAGACTTAAACCAAAAGGATCCTAATTCCACATGACCAACTTCATCGGTTAATATTCGCGTTAAAATGGCGACGCTGGCCTCATCGCCAAGAAGTTTGAATTTTTCAATAAGCGCCGGTGTCACATCCAAGCCTCTGGCTTCCATACAGCGAGGAACCAAAGCCAATCTGTCCGGTAAATCGTCGGCGGTGTCTTTGGCGTGATCCCATAAGCCGCTGTGTGCCGGCAAGTCACCGTATTCGACCTGCATGCCACGTAAATGTGTTCTGATTAACTCGAAGTGTTGCGCTTCTTCATCAGCAACTCTAAGCCAATCCTGATAGAATTGTTCCGGCATATCGCGAAAACGATACAAAATATCCCAAGCCAGATAAATAGCGACAAATTCAACATGAGCAATGGCATGGAAAAACGCTTTGACACCGGCCTCCGTGGTCAGTTTTCGTCGGGGCATCTGACGTGGCGGCAATAATTCCGGACGAGTGGGAAACTTGATCTCATCAATCGACATCGCTTGCGACTCCGAGCTGAAAGCCAAATTTCCGTTAACACAAGCTTGCCAGGCTAAATGGGTTAGTGCCAACTTCTCATTAATGCTTTCCTGATGGAAAAAAGCTTCGGCAAATTCAAATATATTTTTCATTTCACACTATGACAAGGCTATGATTAAGATTTTAAATTTTATGTTGTTGTTATTCTACTGCCTGTTTATTTATTGGCTTTCAGATCAACCTTCTTTGCCAGTTCCTCAGGTTTTTTCCTCTCAGGATAAAATACTCCACTTTGGAGCTTATTTTATAATGGGAATATTGGCCTGGCGTTGTGTCAAAACCCTAAACGGCAAACCTATTATACTTGCTTTGTTCGCTATTACCTTTTGCAGTTTATACGGGTTATCCGATGAATGGCACCAGTCTTTTATCGAAGGTCGTTTTTCAGATGTTGCTGATTGGCTTGCCGATACCAGTGGAGCCGGTGCCTCCATTTATTTATTGTCCAGGCTTGGGTGGTAAGTGATAAGTACAGAATGGAAAGTACGGGCTATTTCCCCTTTAGAAGCCATTTTGCGTAACCTTGAATAGACATTGAATAGAAAAACTCATAAGGACTTTAAAACATGTTGACAATTCTGCAACTTCCCGTTTTGAACGATAACTACATTTATCTGCTCCACGATCCGGATTCGGGAGAATCCGCTGTTGTTGATCCTGCGGTTGCTCAGCCGGTTCTGGCTGTTCTGGAGCAGAATAACTGGCAGCTAACGATGATTTTAAATACCCATCATCATTCTGATCATGTTGGAGGCAATCTTGAGCTCAAACAAAAAACCGGTTGTACTGTCATTGCAGCGCAAGTGGATCAAAATAGAATCCCCGGTATCGATAGTTTCGTCGCTGATGGTGATCTCATCACCTTGGGAAAATATTCAGCTAAGGTAATTTCAACGCCCGGACATACCAGTGGTCATGTTGTTTATCATTTTGCCAATGAAAACGCGCTGTTTTGCGGAGATACTTTATTTGTTATGGGTTGCGGGCGATTGTTTGAAGGCACCGCGGAACAGATGTGGCAATCTTTTCAGAAGCTAAAGGCTTTGCCGCTATCCACCCGAATTTATTGTGCTCACGAATACACCCAAATTAATGGCCGGTTTGCTTTAACAATAGAGCCTGACAATCAGCAGTTGAAGCAAAGAATGGTGCTTATCAATCAGCTAAGAGATAAACACTTGCCAACCGTGCCGTCTACCCTGCAGCAGGAACTGGCAACCAATCCCTTTTTCAGGGAAGACAGTTTAGACGTGCAGGAAAATTTAAAAATGAAAGGTAGTCAGCCGGTAGCTGTTTTTGCAGAAATCAGGCGTTTGAAGGACAGCTTTTAAAAAATATTCTTTTTGAATGCAATCGATACTCCAGTATGGCGATAACCAGAACAACTTCAGCTATCAAACCTTAAGGCGGCCTATTTGCTTTTGCTTCATACATTGCCTTGTCAGCAGTGTCTAATAGTGTCTCAGAGTTTGTTGACTCATCACCTTTGAAAACGACCAGTCCCAGACTTGCACTGCAGCGGTGTGTTACAACGTTAATTCTTGCTGTATTTAACTGAACGTTTAATCGGTAAGGAATGGAGATCGTCTCAAGAATTTTGTTGGCAATTAATCTGGCTTTGCTGGACGCGGATATTTCATCATTCCCCAAGTTTGAAAGTAAAATAACAAATTCGTCGCCACCTAGCCGAGCTACCGTATCTGAATTTCTGACGGAGTTAATCAGTCGGCTTGCAACCTCAACCAATAAAAGATCGCCTGCTGCGTGTCCATGAAGATCATTTAGCGGTTTGAAATTATCCAAATCCAGGAAAATCAAAGCGGCATATTCATTACTTCGTTTACTTGCCGCGATCAATTGAATGATGCGATCCTGAAGAAGCCGCCTATTAGGCAGTTTTGTTAAGTCATCATTAAAAGCTAACTTATGAATTTCCGCTTCCAATTCTTTTCTTTCTGAAATATCGGTGAGAACGCCTACATAACTGACAATTTGATTATCGTCATTTAATACGGGGGAGACATAAGCATCTTCCCAATACAATTGACCATTTTTTCGACGATTTACAAATTCACCATGCCACTGCTTACCCATAGTTAAATCTGACCACATTGTTTCATATGTAATTGCTTCAGTTAAACCCGAGTTTATAATTCGTGGTGTTTTTCCAATGGCTTCTTCCGATGTATAACCAGTGTCCATTGTAAATCTGGGATTGACATATTCTATAGTCGCATCTTTGTCGGTAATAATTACCGAAGTAGAGCTATGTTCAACGGCAGCATAAAATTTGTTTAATTTTTCTTCGGTTGCTTTACGGGTTGTTATGTCGAAGTGCGTCACAACAGCACCATACCCGAGTGACTTCATAGGTGACACAGTCATATAAAACCAACGACTTTGGCAGGGAGAGTCACATGGATATTCCAGTTCAAAAGTTGGTTGCGAGCCATCTAATACGCTAAGAATTCCTTGTGCAGTATCTGATATTTCTTGAGGAACAGCTGGTAATCCTTGACCACATACCTCAAGATAGTTACTGCCAATACAAGTCTTTAGTGGAATTCTTCCGGGCTCTTTACTGTTATTAACGGCAAATTGGCTCCAGGCTTGATTGACAGCGACTATTTTACCGGCTTGATCGAGAACGGCTATTTCCATGGTAACCGAATCCAATATATCTTGAGTAAACGCTTGGCTTTTGCGTAAGTCATCGGTTCGTTCGAGTACAATGTCTTCTAAATGATCACGATGGAACATTAGATCATTTGTCACTTGTTCCAAGCGCACAATGACTTTTTTCAGATTTTTAACAAATGGATTAAAAATTAAAATGACTTCCAAGATCAACAACAATAATGTCATCAACCAAAAAAGACGCCCTAAATAATGAATTTTTCGGACTGAGTTATCTCCTTCCAACTGGTACTGCTCTACCATTTTGTCAAGAGACTCTAAAAGTGTGGTTGAAGCCAGCTGAGTAATGTCAATTAACTGCGGAGAGGCATCTTTGATTTGTTCGTCAGTCAGCTTTAGGAAGGAGTTTACTTCTTTAATATACTTTTGGACCAGATTGCTTAAAGGGCTATTTCCTTCGAAATACATGGCATATATTGCCGGTGACATTTTTCTTGAAAGACCAAGTCCCATATCTCCAAGGGTTAAAGCCTTATGTGATCGCTCCATTAAAAGGATTGCCTCTGAAAGCTTGTTTCTTAATTCCTGCTTTTGATCTGCCGGCGCGTTAGCCAATAGATTTGCAAAAAGTGCCGTTCTTTGGCTCAACATTCTTTGCCTACCGCTTACATTCACAGTCAAGGCTGTTTCTTTTACGGCGTCGATCATTAACTCATGATTGAGCCAGCTGGCCGTTGAGATGAGTGCGATAAAGAGCAAAGCGATGACATACCGCTTGGTCAAGTTACTCGATAAAATTACATGTTTGTCTGTCATTGATATTTTGTAATGAAATTGTTAATCGAGTGTATTTGGCCTTTAGATCTTTTTGTCTATCAATTAGCGACAGCTTAATGCCGGAGTTATAGATTAATGTGGATTAAAATTATGTGCGTGGCAGTAAAACCTCTTCATATCTTTTATTATCAAAATGGAAATAATAAAATTATGAAGCAGTAAACGGTTTCATTGTTTATTTTGCTTGGAACGGTTGTTATTTTTACACTATTTTTAACTTATTACGATAAAAATAAATGATTTTTTTCAGGTTTTTAAGTGCCGAATACCTAAAAGGTAGTTATTGATAGCACGCTTATCTCTATGCTTCATGTGTCCCGTATAAGAAACAATTATCGGTCGCTTATATATCTAAATCGAATGTCGGCTTATGAAGAATAGGCAGTTGATCAGAAACCGATGCGCTATGAGAAGTAATGCTGAATTATTCAGTGCAGTTTGTTACAGACTCAGCTTAAGAAAAGGTTCTCTGATATGTTCTGTAACACGGCATTGCCAGAGTATAAACTACATAAGATATAAACCTCATTCACATTGAAACGACAGTTTTCAGATTTAAGCTTTCAGTTGATTGGGGTCAACTTTAATTTGCAAAAGCGCTGTTATATTTACCGTTATAAGTTTCCAGTAAATGTGGCTTCCATTGGCCAATCAACTTAGCCAGCGACAAGTTCAATATCACTGTGATTTTGAAAAATGTCCGGCATTAACTACATCTCTTCGCTGGATAATGCAGATATCCTGTTCTTCAATTTGGTGATGAGAACATAGATTAATTGCCAGATGCAAACAGTTTTTAAGTTCCCGAATATTGCCAGGCCATTGATGATGTGAAACTTTATTCATGGCTTGTTTGCTGATAGAGTAAAGGCAGTCATTTATCTCGCCAAATTGCTCAATTAAATGTGCGCAAAGTATAGATAAATCCTGCTTTCTCTCCCGTAACGGCGGCAGTTCAATCGGAAAAACGGATAGTCGATAAAACAGGTCCTCGCGGAACGTGCCTTCTGAAACCATATTCGCCAGATTTTTATGTGTTGCGCAGATCATTCGGACTTTTGCTGTTAATTGTGACGTCCCACCTACCCGACGAAATTGACCGTTTTCCAAGGCGCGAAGCAGTTTGGATTGTTGTGCCAGTGGCAGTTCGCCAATTTCGTCAAGAAACAGGGTTCCATTGTCAGCCAGTTCAAACAAACCTTTCTTTTGTGCTTTGGCACCGGTAAATGCCCCTTTCTCGTAACCAAATAACTCACTTTCAAACAGATTTTCTCCCAAAAGGGTGCAATCCATAATTACAAATTTCCCACCTGCATTTTTAGAATTTTCATGAATGAACTTGCTGGCAAGCTCTTTGCCGGTTCCCGTTTCACCCGTCAGTAATATCGGCATTTGTGTTTGGGCGGATTGTAATAATCTATTTTTTAATGCGAGAAAAGTAAGTGACGAGCCAATCATCCCTGAATCCAGGTTAGCTTTGATTGATGCTACTGGAAAAATGGATTCGCCTATGTAAATTTGGCCGTCTGAATCGAGCAAGGGATAACCTCGGACTCTAATTGTGTCAGAGTGCGTTTTATTGCTTGAAATCAAGCTGGAATAAGGTTCAAGTGTGTCACATAAATGTTGATGTCGACAATTTCCTGACTCAATGCAACAGGGTTGACCGATTTGTTGTTTCCTTGAAATATCAAATTGATTTTCCCATGCTCGATTAACGGCTATAACCTTTAAGTTTTTATCTATTAATACAAAGGGTAAATGATGGGTCTCTAGTAATGATTCAAGGGTGATGTTTATGTTGTACATGGCAGCTATATAGTTCGGTAGTAAAGGTTAATTCAGGTTGGCGATTAAAATAATGGAATACTTGTAATGCTCTGTTTCCAGTAAATGAACTGGTAATATTTGTAAAATATCTTCGCTTTAAATTGTAATTCATTTTTTGCGATAGATTGTATTTATTTTATTAATTAATGCCTATTGCTAAAATATAAAAAATTACATTTTTTATATTTTAAAACTGAAAAAATATAGTAGTTTGAAAAAAAATTATAGATGGATTTTGGGATGATGTTTGTAAGACTGCCCTAATCTAAAACAAAAAATGTTTTTAATTACTGTTATAAATATTGACTCTGTTATCGAAAATGTTATGAATTTATTATACTTAGAGGGACAATGCAAATTTGGATTTCAAAAGCGGTAAACTTGTTTACAGCCTCATGTGGAGATCACTGGATTAGCCGAAGGTTATTAATTATTCCCATGTACCTCGAAGTTATGCATTTGTTGAATCAAGGTTACTTGTGGGTCTTTTTGTAGGTCTTCTATTACTTGCTTTAATTGAAGCTCCTTAGGAACGTCATAAACTACGCAGCTCACCCCAAGGCTAGTGATGGGCCATTGGGCAAGGTATTTTAAATGATAGCGATCGGCCAAATCATGTGTAAAGCCTTGGCTCCAACTGGAGTTAATATATGGATTTTGACTCCGATAGCCTTCCTGCGTATTAACGGTTAACTTATGCTTTATGGTTTTGTCTGCAAAAGTAACCAATAATTGTCGATTATATTCTGTACTGCGACCATTTAAAAGATAAGCACTTGATTGAGTTACACAGCCACTTAATAATACAAATAGAAAAGTTAATAACGATTTCATGTTAACGTTAGTATGTTGTCTTGTTCAGCCAATTTACATTACTATGGGTTAAGAATAGTACCAATTTGTATAGTTGTCTATTCTGATAAAGTTAAATATTATTTATAGTTTAGTAATATTAAAATAATAATTGTTTAGATCTTGGCTATGTAGGCTTTATTTTCTTTAATTTGTATAAGTATTTTAAGTTTTACATATCAAAACTGATGCCTATTTAAAAAATAGATATGTGATTTACATTACTCATTTAAAACTAAAAAAATAGTATCAGCAGTATTTTGTTAGTTAAATTTTTAATTGAAAAAAATGGGGGAAGAAACTATTAGCTATTTAATGGTGAAAAATTTTACCAATATTGAAATAATAAAAAATTAACTTATACGTTACCAGTCTTTCATGATATTACAAGCTGTTCTGACAATTTTTTTACTTTCTGATAAACCTATTATTAATGGCACTGTTTATTTAATAGACGATGGTGAGTCGATGAGTCAGTTGCTATTGGGTACTTTACAAAAGCGCTCATTTCAACTGTTCGATTATAGTTCTGTAATCAGCTTTTAGAGCAACAATAATCGCATTACCCTGCGTACGCAAATTGAGCTAAACATTATATTGATGTGTGATAACGGTCAGATTCAGATGGTTTTTCTAAATGTGCTAAATATTGCGATTGTTTCAAATCAATATAAACAGCCAGTATAGGCATGGGCATATGGTTTAGCCGGTCGATTATGGAAAATGACAATGGTTTTTGATGAGTGCGTAAAATAGACCTGAAGGTGGGGCTGTTTTTATTCTAAGATTTTATGTCTCTGATGAAAAACAGGAATAAGTTTAAAGTTTTGAGCATCTTAGGCAGGCAGTATGGAAGTCGTTACCGGGAACCTGGATAATTTCGATCAATGATTAGACTTGGGTAAGGTAGCAAATATAGGCGCGGTAAGCAGCAAAAGCTGATAATATTAAAAATAGGCTTCCGCTGATTTTGTGCAGTAATCCTAAGTGCATTTTTCTTAAAAAAGTACGGCCTGCCAATATACCCAGTGCAGAAGTTGAAGCCAAGGCAAGGGTTGAACCCAACCAGATGGCAATCGGTGCAACTGAACTGCTTAAAGCGACAACAGCCAACTGGGTTTTGTCTCCGAATTCAGCGACGGTAATCAATAAAAAAGTGGTAAAAAAAATACTGTGACCGCTTTTTTCCTTAACGTCGGTTTTTTCATCTTCAACTTCTAAACGTAAGGAATGGATGCCGAAAGCGCCAAACAGGACAGACACGACTGCCGCGACAATATATTCAGGTAACCAGTTTGCAATCGCGACACCAAAAATAACTGCCAGACTGTTTAAAAACGCAAATGCTGAAATTGCACCGAGAAAAACAGGCGTGGACCTGTGGCGCGATGCCAGTGTCATGCAGACCAATTGGCTTTTGTCGCCAATTTCAGCGGCTGAAATCAAGGCAAAACTGGTCGCGGCTGCCGCTGACATTTCGGTAAAATTGCCGGTGCTCAGCAACAGGAAAAAATGCTGAAAAGAGCCGGGCAGGCTTTCAAAAACGGTAGCTGTGCTGAGTGATGTAAGAAAATGTTGCAAATAATCCATATTGTTTCCTGTGTTTGGGTTACGCTATCGCTAACCCAAGCTACATTGATTTTCCGTATTTGTGATCGCTCAAAATAAAACGGGGAAACCCTGGTTAGGTCTTAAGCCAGCATATTGTCTAGAGTCATCATAATGATAAAGCCAATCATTAAGGCGAAGGTAGCGTAGCGGGAACGGCCATCGGAATGGGTTTCGGGAATAATTTCTTCACTGATGACAAACAGCATTGCGCCAGCGGCAAAGCCCATGGCAATCGGTAATATCGGTTCAAAAACGGTAACCATGGTAATGCCCAGCAATCCGCCTACTGGTTCTACCAGGCCGGTTAGCGTAGCAATGCCGACTGCGCGCCACTTGTTATAGCCAAGTCCGACCAAGGGCAGGGCGACAGCCAGACCTTCAGGAATATTTTGCAAGGCAATGGCAATCGCCAGAACCAGGCCATTTTTCATTTCTCCTGAACCAAAACTGACCCCGACCGACATGCCTTCAGGAAAGTTATGAATAGTGATGGCAATAATAAATAGCCAGACTTTTTTTAGTGAAGTTAAATGTGTCTCAGAAATGGAATCAAAATGGACATGGGGCAATTGGCGATCTGCGTAATGCAGAAACACAGCTCCTATCATCATGCCCAGGGAAACAATATAAATGCCTTTACCGGGCCAGATCAGGTTGCCGTAGGCAAGACCGGGAACCAGCAGGGAAAAAGCGGTTGCCGCCAACATGACGCCAGCGGCAGCGCCGAGCATGCTGTTAAACAGGTTTTTGGAAATGTCTTTAAAAAACAGGGCGGGCAAAGCGCCGATGCCGGTTGCCAATCCGGCCATGATGCTGGCAAAGAAGCCTATAACGACGACTTGGCCAAAAATTAGATATAAACCACCAAAGACAATGAGTTGAGATAGCAGAAATATTCCTGCCACAGTCGCCCAGCGTTGGAAGGGCGGCATAGCCAGCAATTTTTGATAGAAGTCGCTGGCTGTTAGGGTTGCAACTTTTGCTTCAAAATAGCGCTGCATAGTTGTTAGCGTTTTTGTTGTTATAGTCATAATGATTACCTGCATCAGCTTGTTTTGGATGTGTGCTGGTCATTATAACCAAATACCTCGGGTATTGGGTTTGTTTGTGGCGGATTCTTGTTCTTTTAATAGGAGAACAAGGAAGAT
>CAILCX010000065.1 GCA_903832775.1 uncultured Methylobacter sp.
CAGGCTCTGACCAGACCTTTAACCGCTGAACCAGCCAGGTATGGAACACCCAAAGTCGGATGCCAGCTAAATCCGTTTTCTACCGGATGCGAGTTCCCCATACCGGTAACAAAATGCCAGTCGGTTTTATAGCGCTGGCTGCGCCCGTTAAGCTGATTGATTAAGGTGGTTTGACGCTTAACAAAATGTTCCAGTTGTGTTTGTTGACCGACCTGCCCGCGAACTTGTTTAATCCATTCTGACTTGGCTTCGGGTTTCAAGGTCCAGTCACTTTGATAAACATTAAAAAAACGGTCAAACCATAAACCAGCGTGGGCGTTATCAGGTTTCTTAACAAGTATCTCTTTGAGTTGATATAACGGTGCGCTCATTGCTAGTCCTCTGCCAAAAAGGCTTTGGCAAACTTTTTAACCCAGCTCATCAATACCAAGGCTTCGGCCTGGGCCAATTGATAATGCGCCATATCACATTGGGTAATGCCTTCAAGGACATTCTGTTGACCGTGATAAGGCTGGCCGGATTCGCATAGCCAGTCGGAAACCAGTTGATAGAGTTGCGCATAGGATTTGCGATCTTTGCCTTTCAGTTTACAAAACGCCATGGCTTGCCCTAGCCCATTCATATGTATCATTGCGGGTAAGCCACTGGCATAGCTGATAAATTCTTTTTGCTCTTCGGGTTTGAGCAATTTTGGCAGGCTTTGGATGTACTCCAGCGCAAATTTTGCGCGTTGTTGCTGTATGGTCAGTTCCATGGTTATGCCTCGACTACAGTCACTTTACACCAGCCCATGCCGACCGTTTCATTACCGCCCAATTGCAAATAAGGCGAGGCTCCGAACAAATCCTGGGTAATGCAGTTTAAAATCGCTTCGGCACTTATATCGCTATCTTTGGCACGAGAACGATGAGCGCTGAGTGCGAAGTATAGGATTGTTTCCGGAGGCAAGGTTTCTTCATACCAAAGTGCACCTGGCTTAACCGTTTTTGAGTCATTATCAATGGCAATATGCGGTGTAACCGGGGTGGCGTATTTTGCCAAGTAACTGAACTGGTCATTATGGACAATTACCAGTTGCTCGGTCAGATCTTCGATAGCAATGTCGGTGAGCTGGTTGATGACTTCGATAAGTGCAGTTAAATTTTGTGCACGGGTTGTAAAGCGGTATTCTTCCAAAAATAAGTCTGTATCATGTGTTTTGGCAACAACGGCTTCGCTTTTTTGTGGCGCAACATCATCGTTGATCTTCAAACCAAGGCCCAGGCGAATTACATCCCGTTGTAAGCGTTGTAATAAGGCCGGACACGTCACCCATTTAAAGTGACTAGTTAAGGAACGAACCGGTAACAGTAATAATTTGGCATCACTGACCAATAATGCCCCGGCATGTTCGGAGGCATTATCACCAGTGCTATCAGGGCCAAACACGTAGGCAATACTGGGATTGTTTTTACCCAGTTTGTCTTCTGTTTTAGTACGCAATGCCCCTTTAACAGAGGAGCCAAAAACACAGGGCCAAGCGCTATGACCTTCGCGCTGAATGGGTAAATCGACACCATCGACCGAACTACCGGCACCGGCATGAATACTGGCTTGTGCCCAAAGTCCTAAAATTGCATTTTTTGTTGTCATGTTTATGTCCTTAACTATTATGAGAGTCTTGCCAATGGCCGAGCAGTATTTGACCGCGACCGTAGGCGCCATCAAGTCCGATGCACTGACCGTGTAATTGGGTTTGTAAAGTTTGCCAATCGTAGTGCTGTGCCAAACGACAAAACCAGGCGCTACCTGCAGGAATATGGCTTCTTACCGGACGAGGTTGATGTTTTTGCATATCCCAGCCGCCTTCACGATGGACTTTGCCGATTACTGCGGCTTCAATCATCAGTTCAATGTCGTTTATTTTGCCCAGCCACACGGTTTTGCCTAGGTGTTCGGTTTTTATGAAGTTTTCCGGGAATAATTGCCCATTAAAATCTGCGGGCGTAATAAAGTGAATCAGCAGCTTTTCACTCTGTCTGGCTTTGGCAAATGGCAAGGGTGCTGTGGTCTGGCTGGTTTCTAGGCTTGCCATACGCCCTTCTCCACCCAAGCGTAAAATGACGTTGCCGTCAGCAGGTAGTGCTTTTATCAAAACAGGATGCAGGTTGGCTGCTTTCAGTTCGACATGGACATCTTCTTTTAAACGCAAATGTCGGGTCTGATAAAGCTTACCGTCCTGAACTTTTCGCATCACATTATCTCTTGCGATTCCCAGGCGGGCTTCATGACTGAATAAGTCATCTGCACAAAGGATTTTTTTGCTTTCGGGCACTTCACCATTAAGACATTTAACCATATCCGCCGCAGTCAACCAGTGTTGCTCAAGGGCTTTGTAGCCCTGACTACCCTCCGGCAAAGTGGGCAGTCGCACAGTCCCCAGATCGCAGCGAACCGGATTTCCTGCGCTCAGCCTGCGTATACTCTGTTCTTTGTGCATCAAATAAAGAGGCGCTGGATAAAGCCTTTGTCCCTGGTAACAAATCCACGGACCGTTGAGTTGCAGTTGCCCCAAATGCTCGGCATTTCCCAGGTTTTGCTCAAAATCAAAATCGCTGTTTTTGCATTGCAAGGTTTGCCAATCAATAGCAACAAGATCACCTAAAAAAGTACGCAGAGCACCCGCCAGAGTCCGCACTGGCGGTGGGAATAGACTGCTCAGTTCACTAGCACCAACTGCATCATGTGGCCGTGATTCTCTGAAAAACCAGGTATCATAGGCCTGTAAGTGTAAGGTCAACTCACCTTCTGCACAGGACTGTACCGCACTCTGCTGGTTTTCTTGCTGCTGCTCCTGTTTATCATCCTGGCGCTGCTGTTTTTTATAATTGATCTTCTGTCCCTGCGGTTTTTTCTTGTTAGGCTTAGCCATGTTCCACTCCTTTTTGCGCCAGAAAACGTATCAATTGCAGGGCTTTACTGTTGAGCTTGTTGGTTTCTTTAAAACTCTCCTTGTCATTCACCAGGGCTCGCTGCACTTCAAAGCATTGTTCCAATAATGGTGCAATCAATAGCCTGGCTGTTTGATGATTAATTTTGGCTTCTTTTTTTACCTGATTAACACCGGAGTTCAAATAATCAGCCGCAATCAAATCAATCATAACTGCCTTTTCAAACGGAAATTTTTCGTGTGAATCAGCATTTTCGTTGAGCATGGCAAAGCGTTCTTCAACATGAAAAAAGAAGCTATTTGAGAACGGTGTTTCCTGCTGGTTTTTTTGAAAATCTTTTGCCAGTGAATCAATCATAACTTTACCTTGCCCATCAAGCGCTCTCTGCCAGGGCATAGCCCATTCCAAATGCTGTCCGCCAGGTTTCCAAACACGGATGGCAATCGAGTCGCGACCGGCTTTTTCCTTGGCGACCTTATCCAGTAAATGATGCGCATCGCTCAACACTTTGCCCAAAGGCATTTTAATGTGGGCATATTCAATCGCGCCGGATAAGGTCGTATTGATGTCGGGATAGGCTGCAAAGCTATCCAGATAAAGCTGACGTAAGTTTTTTGCGCAATTAAGTGCGTATTCCAATGGCAATAGCGCCATCACGTCATCGCCACCGGCATAGATTAGAAAGCCGCTGTGGTCTTCAACAATAGCTTGCACACCCGTAGTGAAGTGTTCCAAACCGGCACTAATCTTGGCCTGTTTGTTGATGTCGCTCATATGCGTACCGAGCGAGTCACCATCCATCATCAGTACTGCATAAAAGGGGCTGACAGATTCTATGTTCTTTTCTTTGATGGATTGACGTAGATTTTTAAGGGCCTGTTTGACTTGTTGCGCCAAGATTTGATCGGGATAGATATTTTTGTTATCCAGCGCAGCATCAAAAAAAACATTACCATCCAGACTACTAGTGTTCCAAAGTAATGGATGCTCGATATTTTTAGCTATTACCTTATCAACACAGTCCAGACGGGTATTGATTTCGGGATAACTTTGCGTCAGTTTTTTGGCCGCATCATGAAAGGTTTTAAGTTCAGCCTCCGGCGCATAATCGATTACCTGTGCCAACCACGGCGCTGCAGCGATGTAGGCAACCGAAGGAACAGAAGCGTTAACTGACCAACCCTGTAATGTCCAACCGCCAGGCATTTCGGTTTTTAACTCGGCAAAGCAATGAGCAAAGCGTCGTTTGATAAAGCCGATGGCACATAAATATTCTTGGCCGCGTAAATCGGTTTTGATACCCCGTCCGCCATTTTGCAGTATAGCCTCCCAAAAAAGATGCAAGCCTTTAGCATTGGGAGTAACAATGCCTGATAATTCCTGCCAGCCGTCCATCATCATACATTTAACCCCGGCTTCTTCCGGCGGCAAATAACTGCGCCAGTTTTTACGGCGATCAAGCAGATTACTTTCTGTATTGTCGTCTGATAACGCCCAGCTGATTTCCCAAAACTGCTTAACCTGCCTATCCCAAATATCGCGGGTTATTTCACTGCAATGGTTTAAATCCTGCTGCCAGACCTGCTCGGCGAGCGCTTCCCAAGCCTGCTGAATACTGGCAACCACCAAGTCGGGATTGAAATGTTCAGGCACTTGCGCCAGCCCCCCTTTAAAGCGATTGGGTATACAGCCTTGTTGTGGCGCAGGTTTATGACCTTTGTTTTCCAGCCAATTAAGGTAGTTGTCGCTGACTTTGGGAAAGATGATTTCACCTTGTTGCTTGATAACAGCCTGCATAGCAACCGCCGACAACCACGACAACAAAAAAGAGCCCGCCCAAAAGTCACGGGTACGCCGTGCTTGGGCGACAAAACTTTGCACTGGGCCAAGGGTAAAATGAAAGTATTGGTCGCTCATGGATAAACCCCTGCCATTGTTTCTTTATTCATGTAATTCTGTAATGCCCTATAAAAGTCGAGATGATTGCCGTCACTATAATCAGGATGAAAGTTGGCAGGCATAAAGGTCACCAGTGCTACAAATTCAGCGGCAACCGGATGAATATGCATTAATAACGGACTGCCGCGTCGGTTGTCATCTGCTACGCCTCTATTACCCGCCAGTGGCAAGCCAAAAGGTGCTTTTGCACGCCCCTTCCCTGCGTCTTGCCGTGCCATTTTGTATTGGGCACCCAGTTCATCCATCAGACGCCTGGGATCTTTATGTTGGCCGGCCTGAGCAATTTGCATTGAATTATTGACTGCGGTAAAAATCGGCATAGAGGGTGCCAAGGTGGTTACGTTCAGCAGGTTTCTGATAGCGTCATGGTAAGCGTCCTGATCACTAAACTTAAAATGCTGCTCATCCAATTGTTTGATGGCTACAGAACCAAAACCGCGTCGGGCTCGACTACCCAAACCGCCTAACAGACCCCAAAGGATCAAGGTATTTTTGAGCTGACTGATTTGTTCTTTATTGATATCCGGTTTTAGCATCAAACAAACTGTGAATTCCCCCTGGTTAATCGCTTTACGATGTGGGGCCCCACCTTGAGTTGCATCCAGACCAAAACCCAAAAAACCGGCGCCACCTTCATTGTTTTTCGGCCAGTTTTGTTCTTCCCCTTTAGGCTTAACTTCTTTTAATTTTAAGCGGCAAAAACCTTGTCCAAACTTATCATCCTTAGCTGCCGCACCAAACAAAACGGCTTCTTGATGATGCAAATCTTTAAGTGCCAAATCTGTATCTTGATTATTTTGATTTAAACATGCGCCCCACTGTAAAGCTCGCCACCAAAAACGTAATGCGCCTTTAATTGATGGCGGCCTCAGTTCTGGCGAGTCTTGTACTTCTCCACCACCGATAAACATCGGCGTAACAATGTCATAATGTGCTTCAATAACTTGCATAGTCTGCCTTTAGAGTTATTCGGTAGTGGCTGGGAGTAATTTGGTAAACAAATCACTCAGCTTTTGTTTTAAACGCTCTTCGCTAGAAAGCGCCTGTTGGACTTCTTTAGTATTATCACGATTGGCATGAGCTAACGAATTTCTGATATTTCGTAGCAGTTTATAATCAGGTCCACCACCGCCTGCCTGGTCCTTTAAGTGCTGTTTTATTTCGTCACGCAACGCGTAACTTTCGGCATCAGCTCGTGGATTTTGTTTTTTCAGATGCTTGGTAATCAAGGCTTCGTAACCCAGTGCCGCTGCTCTGACATAGTCCCCCTGTTGCAAATAAAACTGGGCCTTTTCCCGCTGCCGCAGATAAATATTATCTTGGTCTACCCAACTGATACGCTCGTTTAAACTGTCCTGAAATAAACTGGCTATTCCGGGCAGACCCTCTTCAGTCTGTTTTGCAAAGTCACGTAATGGTTTACGTGCATTGGTCACATTCAAAACACTTTCATAAAAGGCTGCAGTTTTCAGCAACCCAGCGGTATCTTCAGGAAGCCCTTCCTTTTGCAATAAGTCGCTAAACGGTGCAATGTCGCCAGTTTTATCAAAACCATGTAATGCGGTAATCCAGTCGGCAATTTTCAGTAATCCATCCAGACGCATAACTGGAGTGAGAGGATTTACACCATCCTTGGGTGTCCGCTCCAAGGCTCCATAATAAATACCCTTAATCTCAACTTTTTTAGCAGTCTGCAAATACATGGCACTTAGTAAACCGAGCATGGGTAAGTGCCTTAAGCCATGGGTTAAATCTAACGAAACCTGATCACCTTTAGCGATACCACTGGACATGGTTTGCAAAATTTCCACTTGCGCCTGAGGTGTGTCGCCATAGGGTATAAGGTTTAACTGGCAGTCAATACCTAAACACTGTTTTAATAAAGGTTCACATGCCAGTAGTTGAGCCTGGGTTACCCGATCATTATCAGCCGCATCAATCAATAGCAACTTTTGCTCTTCATATTCATCGGCTTCGGCAAAATTTTCAAAAAGAACATCCCACATACTGCCGGAAGTTCCCAATATTAATAATCGGTCGGGTTTGATGACACTTTTAAGGCCGAGCGAGAAAAATTGAGTGGTTTCTATATGCCCATCAAAATCATAATTGGCGGTACTGTATCGACCATCTTTTTTTTGCGATTTTCCTAAAAAACTGATCAAGGTATGGGTCATAGACGTTCCTGTTGGCTAGTTGTCGTTAAAGGTAACTAATTTGTTCTTCTGTTAACGCGATGTTGTAGATCCGCTTGTTGTTGCCACCACTACTTTGCACCAAGAACGATTTGGCTGCTTGTGGTCCTAATGCCTGTTCAAAACTCCTTTTTACTGCACTGATACGTTCTGATAACCATTGACTGGACATTCCTGATTTTAAGGTTTCACGAGTACGGTCATCATCTTTTAATCCCGTTAAATTCTGCCTGTAAATTGCCATAAACTCTTCCGCGTAGGCTAAGTTGTCGTCGATCATTCGTCTAACCGGTTCACCATCAATGGAACGTCCCAGTAACCAAAGGTAAAAGACATAATTAACATCAGTAAGTCCAATTTTAATATCGCCAACCTGCACAAAGCATTGGCTTTTATTAATTTGCAACACGGGATCGGTTTCAATCTGCCTGGCAAATTTAATACTTTCATTAAAGCCTGTTTTACCCTCCAATAGGTGTTGTGGTATGCCGCTCCGCATTCTTACAAACGGAATTTCAGCCAACATAACCTCGGCATCATGGGAATCCAAAGATCGCCCCAGTCTATCTTCAATGACGTGGCTTTCAGGCGTAGGATAGAAAAAATCTTTTAAACTTTCGTATCTATCGGTTACCAGTACATGAGAAAGCCGATCCTGGGACCTACCATAGAGACTGAGCGCATAGCCCAAATAATAACCCATAGTTTTGCGGCCTCCAGCGATAGATACATGCAAGGCTGTATTCTCATCTCGGGTTAGACGACTGACTATCGCGGTAATAAAATCAGCAGCTGACTTATTCTGTTCAGGGGTCTTAATATCTTCCAATGCATTTCCATCGCAATCTTCAATAATATGAATATTATCTTCATGAAAAAGAATGCCCGACAATTGGTAGTCACGACACAGCAGATTAAATTGACCAGTCTTCGGATGCAGTAATTGCAACCTAACTTCTTTTGCGCCAGCAAGGGTAGTAATCAGATGAATTTCTGTTGGAATAAATGGCTGGCGTTGATTGATAGCTAGACTATATAACGTTTCAGTCACTATCTGTGGTGACATACCGCTAACGGCTAACAAAATTCTGGTTGAATATTCGTGAGGATGTTTAATGATACTTCCTTTTTATAATTTTTCATGTTCCATTCTATAGATACTAACTTAATCGTGTCTGTAAGCCAAATCAAAAATGGGCTGTTTAAGCTCTATCGCTTTTAGTACTTAATGCAAATGCCTTCGTATTATGGATCTCGTTCTAATATTGATAGCAACTATCAATCTTAAAATGAAGCCGTTGATAACATGTGTTGCCAAAGTTACATTTGTTTTTATAGATTTCAAATTTCAATTATCTGAAAGATGGCACCTGAAGATCCATATTTAAGACTATTAAAGCAAAGTGCATTGAAGAAATAAGATGTAACAAATTTGTTGACTTTTAATTCCATAAAAATTGTTTCAGGGGAATGTCTATAATCATTCAAAAAACAATTAATCCGATGTCACAAGCTGAAAAAACGCCTACTAAAATGGAGGTTCATCGAATGGAAATGGAATGCTCGGATCATACTCCGCATTAATATCATGAACCTGAGTTTGCTGGACATGAGCAGCATATTTTGTTGGTAGTTGATTCAAGTCGGTCTTTTTACCAACTAAATCAATAGTACTAACATTAAGTTCCAAACTGGTTTTAGTCGTACCATCATTCGCCTGATATTCACTTTGACTAAGCTCACCCGATACAAATACCTGCTGTCCTTTTTTTAGATAATCTTTCAATTGCCCTTCTGCGCGCTTACCCCATACCCCACACCTAACCCATAATGTTTGCTGTTTTTCACCAAAGCCAATGTTATTTGCCACTGTGAAATTCAATACAACTTGGCCGGATAAAAGATGGCGTTGTTCACAATCTCTTACTAACGTCCCGGTAAAACTAAATACATTGCTCATTTTTCTGATTCCAGATTCATTAAACATTTATGTCGTTAAAAAAAATATTCCGTGCCAAGCACCATCAAAATTACCTCACAGCCCGTCATCATAACTATTCAAGTATTCCGCAAGCACATCACCATGGCACGATAACGGCTTACAATGACAGCCCAGTCGTTTACCCTGTAGCGCCAAAAGCCTAGTTTTAAAATTGTCTCTTAAATAGCCACGATCAAAATCATATTGAAACTTTCGAATGACTTCTTCCCTATCATCACCATCAAGACCAATTTGATACGGATTACCGAAACCGGAACCACGACCGATATAAATATCTGAGGACTCCTTTTTATCAATATTCACTACCCGGGTAATCGCAATCTGAAGACAACGCAAGTTAATGCCTGTATTGACTAGCTCAGTTTTCAATTGCTCAAAACTAAAGCCATCATCCAAAATAATGGCATGAGATGCTTTTAAATCTTGTTCATACACAGGATTAATTGAGATAACACGTAGGTCAGCAGAAAAAAAACGAGTGATAAAGCCTTGGCAATCGTGTGGGTAGATCACAGAAAAAGACG